>DAISXU010000110.1:0-6982 GCA_036825655.1 Flavobacteriales bacterium
CAGCCTTCCTCCCAATCAACGAACCTCATCCAAAAGAAGGAACACCCCCAATGCGCGAAGCAGCGGTACCACTCTCAAACTCAAAAACCGCACAACATAATTCAGAGTACCCGCCAGCGCAACCCCGCATAAAACATCCGGCCAAAGATGGGTCCGTAAACCATGCTCGCATCAAAGTACTGATCAAAATCTGAAGGCTCCGCACCAGCACCCAAAATGGGGCGGTCTTGGCGAACATTGGTCAGGTTTTCGACCCCCAAGTAAGCACTGGTCGCAGTTGAAAAATCACGTGTCAACTGCAAATTCAATTGGGTGTAATTAGGAGCCATGTCTGGTAAAGCAAAAGGTTCCGGGTTCATTGCTGTAGATGGCAGACGCTGCACCCCGACCCATTGAATGGTTGCATCCCCTCTCCACTGGCCTCCTTCATCGGCTAAACGACTTGCATAGGATACCTGAGCAAATCCTCGGTGGCGTGAAACAAAGGGGTCTCGAAAAGCGTCGGATGAAATCCTGCTCGTCACTGCATCAACGAAACGATAGGCAAGCCGCAGGTCCAAACGACGATGAGCTGACCAATCCAACTCCGCCAAGGCCGTCTTTGAGCGCGAAATACCCGCCAAGTTGTACAGGACAACCGCATTGGTCGCATGATCTAAATCCACGACTAACCGATCTTGAAATTCCGTCCAATAGGCGTCCAACTTAAAAGAAGCATCCCGGTGGTTCAATTTAAACACCGACGTGAGATTTACTCCGAAATTGGTCGCTATCTCTGGTCGAAAATTCAACTCTTGCAAAGGCGCTAACTCTTCTCCATCCCATGTCCACCAAACCCTGCGACTTGCCCAAGAGCCCAGCTGCTCCATGAGCGGATTAGGCACGCGCATCCCTCGTCCAGCAGAGGCTTTTATAGACACCTCCTCTGTTAGGCTGAATCGAGCATGAAACCGGGGATTGAAAAACCCTCCGAACAAATTATGGCGGTCAAAGCGCAACCCTGCAACGACATTCCATCGGGTTTGATCATCCAACGTGTATTCGAAGAAAACCCCAGGCACCTGCTCCGTTCGTTTCCAATTGACTTGGACCGAATCGCTCCAACTTCCGCGTTCATCAAACGCATTGTGGACTAGCGATAAACCCGTCGTGAACTTGTGGTTGGTATTGCCAAGGATTCCAGCATACAGAACATTTGCACGAATCATCCGTTCTGTGCCACTGTATCGACTCCCGCCCATGTTCAATTCTGAGCGATGATGAATGGCATTGACTTGTGTCCCAATGCTCCTCCATTCCGCATCTGGAAAAACAAAGCCGGTTTTAGCACTTACCTCAGCTCGCTCGAGCAAAGATGCACCAAGCCACCCCGGTGAATCGCCGCGATCAAGCTGTAACCAATCGTTGAAATCGGACCAATCCCGAGCGCCCATGAATTCTGATGACTGGCCTGTTCGCAATTGTGTGGAGGCCCCAGAAATGGCATACTCCCCTCGTAAACCGCGGTCACCCGTGAATTTCCATTCATTTCGCAACACCAAATGCCGCTGCAAGGGAGTATCAAGAAACCCATCCGCATTCCGGTCATTGACCTGGTTGTTCAATAGAGCGTGGCTTAAAATGGCCGTTCGCCACCGACGGCTTACTTGGTGGGTACTTACGTGATTCCATTCAAAACGACCTGAAGCATTGCCATACAGATTAACGTGAAGTGGATCAGCATTCAAGGGGTTTTTTAGAGCGACATTGATTTGACCCGTCATGCTCTCATAGCCCGAAGTGACTGCTCCAGCGCCTTTCGTTATCGAGATAGACTGAACCCAATCCCCAGGAATCAACAACAAACCTTGCACCACGGATAACCCACGAGGACCCGGCATGTTGTCCACCAACAACTGCGTGTACTTCCCGTCCAACCCCAGCATTTTAATTTGACGCGTTCCCGTAACAGCATCGGTGAATGAAGCATCCACAGAAGCATTGGTTTCAAAAGCCTCAGACAGGTTGCAACAAGCCGCCTTCACAAGCTCTGCACGGTTCAGCGTTTGAACATTGATCGGATTCATCAAAGACAAGCTCGATGCCCTGCGGCTCGTCGCAACCTCAGCCGCGCCCAGGGTGACACCCGCTCTGAGCACCAACTCCACAAAACGGTCACCCTCCCAAACCCACCCCGATGGCTCAAATCCAACCATGGAGGCCTCTATGGTATCCCCCATTGCAATCCCAGACACTTGAAAAACACCAAAAGCATCTGAAACGGTCAGGATGTCTTTACCTAAAACCCGAACGTGAGCGCCTGGCATGGGCGTGTGCTTCAGTTCGAACTGACCTGTTTCCTCGTAAACTTTGCCTTTGACTGTTTGGGCCACACCCTCAGAAACACATAGACCCAACAAGGTCCATATCAATGCCCCATGGAGGGTTTTAATCATCCTTCGTGCAGGTGGCCCCTTCTCGGTACTTGCAACAACCATGCAGCCCCGCATACTGCTCATCTGTGGCCTTTCCGGCTGCTGTATCATGACCGACGGCGTGCAAAGCATCGTGCAGATCCTGTTCGGTCAATTGCTTTGACTTGTAAACTACCGTTAATAGCTTGGAGTCCTGATCCCATTCTGCCGCTACTACCCCGGGTACATCAAGCGCAGCTTCTATTCGCTGTTCGCACATTCCGCAAACGCCTTCAACCCGAAAGGTTGATGTGGTTTTTTGTGCGGAAGACACCGTAAAAAAGGTCAAACCGCAGAGCAATAAGAGGTATCTCATGAATCAAAGGTAGTTGGTTTTCAACTTTTATTCAAAAACCGCAACTGCAGTTGCACCATATGATCAGAGACTTGACCTGCCCATCAACGTGACAGCTTCACTCTCCCTTTACTGATGCTGCGAGGTAATCACGGTTCATTCTTGCAATGTTCGTCAAGCTGATGCCTTTGGGACACTCAACCTCACAAGCTCCCGTGTTGGTGCAGTTTCCAAAACCCTCCTTGTCCATCTGTTCAACCATGCTCTTAGCCCGTGCCGCGCGTTCCGGTTGGCCTTGAGGCAACAACGCCAATTGTGAAACTTTCGCCGACACAAACAACATGGCTGAGGCGTTTTTGCAAGTGGCTACGCACGCTCCGCAACCAATGCATGTCGCGGCATTGAAGGCCTCATCAGCATCATGCTTAGGAATGGGTGTGGCATTTGCGTCAATGGTGTTGCCGGAAGTGTTAACAGACACATACCCTCCAGCCTGAATGACTCGATCAAATGCACCCCGATCAACGACAAGGTCTTTAATGACTGGAAAAGCCTTCGCCCTCCAGGGTTCAATGTAAATCGTATCGCCGTCCTTGAACGACCGCATGTGCAATTGGCACGTAGTCACTCCGCGGCCTGGACCATGTGCTTCGCCATTGATGAACATGGAGCACATGCCACAAATGCCTTCTCGGCAATCGTGATCAAATGCAATGGGGTCTTTTCCCTCTCGAATAATCTGGTCGTTGAGTACGTCCATCATTTCCAAGAACGACATGTGCTCCGAGATGTTAGAAACCGGATAGGTTTCCATCTTTCCTTTTTCTTCTGGGCCATTTTGGCGCCAAATCTTCAATGTCAAGTTCATGGTACTGATTACTTGTAGCTACGTTGTTTCAGCTCAATGTTTTCATAAACCAACTCCTCTTTCTCCAACTCAGGATTCGAAGGGTCTCCTGCATACTTCCAAGCCGAAACGAATGTGAATTCCTCGTCATTCCTCAACGCTTCGCCCTCTTCTGTTTGATGCTCCTCCCTGAAATGTCCTCCGCATGATTCCTCGCGATCCAAAGCGTCCTTGCACATCAATTCGCCGAGCTCTATCAAATCAGCAACGCGGCCCGCTTTATCCAATTCTGGGTTGTACCTGTCAGCAGATCCAGGAACTTTAACGTCCTTCCAAAACTCCTCCCTTAAAGCCTGAATGTCCAAGATGGCTTGTTGGAGGTCCTTGGCATTCCTTGCCATTCCACAATTTTCCCACATGATTCGGCCTAACCGGCGATGGAAGTCATCCACTGGGGTCTTCCCATCGTTTTTGAGGAAATGTTTCACCCTTTCTGCAACGCCTTTCTCAGCCTCTTCAAAGGCAGGATGCTGTGTAGAAATTGCTCCCGTCCGAATGTCATCAGCGAGGTAATCACCGATGGTGTAAGGAAGAACGAAATAACCATCCGCCAATCCTTGCATCAAGGCAGACGCCCCAAGGCGATTCGCACCGTGATCCGAGAAATTTGCTTCGCCAGCTGCATACAGTCCAGGGACTGAAGTCATCAAATTGTAATCAACCCAAAGGCCACCCATGGTGTAATGCACCGCAGGGTAAATCTTCATGGGGGTTTCATAAGGGTTATCCGCAGTGATCTGCTTGTACATGTCAAACAGGTTGCCATATTTGGCCTTCACAACGCCCTTACCAAGCTCTTTAATTTGTTCGGGCGTCGGGTTATCAATGCGTTGAATTTTTGCCTCGGTTGCACCATAGCGTTCAATGGCACTCGCGTAATCCAAGTAAACCGCCTCCCCAGTTTCATTGACACCGAATCCAGCATCGCAGCGCTCCTTTGCCGCACGTGAGGCAACATCACGTGGAACCAAATTACCAAAGGCCGGATAACGTCTTTCCAAGTAATAATCTCGGTCCTCTTCAGCAATTTCAATGGCCCTCAAACGGCCTTCCCTCACCGCCTTTGCGTCTTCCAATTTCTTTGGAACCCAAATGCGCCCATCGTTCCGAAGGGATTCTGACATCAATGTCAATTTTGACTGATGGCTTCCAGAAACGGGAATGCAGGTTGGGTGGATTTGTGTAAAGCTCGGATTCGCGAAGTGAGCGCCCTTCTTGTGAGCTTTCCATGCCGCTGACACGTTCGACCCCATGGCGTTGGTGCTCAGGAAAAATACGTTTCCATATCCTCCGGATGCTAAAACCACCGCATGAGCCCCATGGCGCTCAATTTCTCCTGTAACCAAATTGCGCGCGATGATTCCACGGCATTTGCCTTCAATCATCACCACATCCATCATCTCGTGGCGATTGAACATCTCCACCTTCCCTTTCGAAATTTGACGGCTCAATGCAGAGTAGGCTCCGAGCAAAAGTTGCTGGCCTGTCTGGCCTTTAGCGTAAAAGGTGCGGGACACCTGCACACCACCAAAAGAACGGTTGTCCAACATCCCGCCATAGTCTCGTGCGAATGGCACTCCTTGAGCCACGCACTGATCGATGATGTTCACGCTCACTTCTGCCAAACGGTACACGTTGGCTTCTCGGCTTCTGTAATCACCGCCTTTTACGGTGTCGTAGAACAGCCTATACGTGGAATCTCCATCGTTCTGGTAATTCTTAGCCGCATTGATCCCGCCTTGCGCAGCGATCGAGTGGGCTCGCCTCGGCGAGTCCTGGAAGCAAAATGCTTTCACATTGTACCCCATTTCAGCCAAAGATGCTGCTGCCGAACTTCCGGCAAGTCCCGTCCCCACGACAATTACATCTATGGATCGCTTATTCGCTGGATTCACCAAGCGAATCGAATTCTTGTGATTCGTCCACTTCTCGGCGATTGGACCCTGAGGAATTTTAGATTCTAACATGGCTGCCACTGAAATTAGAGCTGGGTGAAGTACAAATAGACTGGAATTGCTGCAAAGGCCAGAGGGACCAAAACACTAAAGGCCTGTCCGATTCGCGCGATGATGGGTGTGTATTTTGCTGATCGAAGCCCAAAAGACTGAAAAGCACTCGCAAACCCATGCCATAGATGGAAACCGATAGCGAGTTGGGCGAGCACATAAAAGGCTACCGCCAGCCCTGCAAGAGAATTCGCAGGTCCAAAAAAGGCAAGGACCACTTCATGCAAATCCTTAACCACAACCCCTGATTCCAACACATATTCCTTTGGATTTCCAAAATGCATCACATACCAAAAATTCTGCATGTGAGTCGCAAGAAAGGCCAAAACGATGGTGCCAAGTATGGCCATATTTCTGCTGCTCCATCCCGAATTCGCAGAGCCCTTCTCCTTAGCATACCGCACTGGCCTGGCTGCACGATTTGCCAAAACCAACATGAAACCGTCCACCACATGAAGTAGAATGCCCAAGTAAGTGGCGTAACTCAGGATTTTCACCAACGGAAATGTAGTCATGAACAACGCGTACGCATTGAATGCATCCTTGCCTTCCTTCCCGCCCTGGAAAAGCTGAAGATTTCCCAAAAGGTGCCCTACCAAAAAGAGGCACAGAAAAAGGCCTGTTGCGGCCATGGCATACTTCTTCGAAAGGGAAGATGGAAACAAGCCCTTGTTGCTCATTGTAGATCAATTCGTTCGTTACAAAGATAGGTGGGACAGGACGGCAGGCCAATGATTCTATCCTTCACTTCCGATAAAAACAAGGAAAGCAGCGCCAAGGTTTCCCCGGGGAAAAAAAAGGGCGCCCCAGAGTGTAGACCCGGAACGCCCCACTCATCAGGCTCCCATGTCCCCCTGCTCCGATCGCTTCTCGAGCAACAACAACTCGTTAGCGACCACCTCCGTCACATACCGGGTATGGCCCTCAGAGTCCTCATAAGTCCGGTAAGATAACCGCCCTTCTACCGCAACTTCTGAGCCCTTTTGGAGGTAAGAACCAGCGACCTCCGACAACTTTCCCCAAACAACTACATCGTGCCACTGGGTTCTCTCCATGCGATCACCTGATGCGTTCTTATAAACTTCGTTTGTGGCCATGGGAAAACTGGCCTTGGTCTTTCCTTCTTCAAATTGAACCAGCTCAGGGTCCTTTCCCAGCCGACCAATGAGCTGGACTTTGTTGCGCAATGCATTCATTTGTTTTTGGTTTTAAATGATGAGGCGAATGTCCTGCGGGGCATCTCTCTTAGCCGTAACAGAAACGGCTCGATTCACTTGCGCAAGGCCGCAATTCATAGGCGTTGAGTTTCAGCTGCGATGTA
>DAISXU010000111.1:0-6969 GCA_036825655.1 Flavobacteriales bacterium
AAGTGATGCCGATAAAAAGGCGCGTTATGATCAATTTGGACATCAAGCATTTGATGGTTCTGGTGGATTTGGCGGCGGCGGCGGCGGCATGAATATGGATGACATATTCAGTCAATTTGGTGACATTTTTGGTGGTGGTGGTTTCGGCGGCGGCGGTGGCGGTGGAAGGAGCCGCCGGATGAAGGGCTCTAACTTGCGCATCAAGGTGAAGTTGACCCTTGAAGAGATTGCGAATGGAGCATCCAAAAAGGTCAAGGTATTCAAGCAAGTTCAGGCGAAAGGAGCTGAATACAACGAGTGTTCAACCTGCCGAGGGACGGGTCAAGTGCGTCGGGTGACGAACACCATTTTGGGCCAAATGCAAACCGCAACAACCTGCAATGCCTGCCAGGGCAGTGGTCAACAAATCCATAAGCGCCCCAGCGGTTCTGACGAGTGGGGCATGGTGCGTGAAGAAGCGATTGTAGAAATCAACATTCCGGCGGGTGTAGAAGACAGCATGCAATTGTCCGTTCGAGGCGAGGGCAATGGTGCCCCAATGGGAGGTCTTCCTGGAGACTTGCTCGTTGTGATTGAAGAGGTTCCGCACGAGTCATTGAAGCGGAATGGTAAAAATCTGCATTACGATTTGTACGTTAGTTTCCTCGACGCTGCATTGGGCTCTGAGGCCCAAGTGCCTTTGGTTTCGGGGCGTGCCAAGATCAAAATTGACCCAGGAACGCAAAGCGGCAAGCTGGTCAGGTTGCGCGGGAAAGGCCTCCCTTCAGTGGAGAGTTATGGCAAGGGCGACTTGCTGGTGAACATAAGCGTTTGGACACCTCAAAAGCTAACAGACGAGGAGCGATCGACGCTTGAGGGGTTGCGGGATTCAGCAAACTTTCAACCCGAAGAAGAGCACAATGAGCGTGGGTTCTTCGACAAAGTGCGTGATTTGTTTCAATGAATTCGGCAATTCGCATCGAAGAGGTTTCTAAGGCCTACCGAGGACACCAAGCCTTGGATGGGGTTTCATTGAACATTCCAAAGGCGGGCATTTATGGGCTTTTGGGACCAAATGGTGCGGGAAAAACTACCCTCATTCGCATGCTTGCCGGGATTACAGCGCCCGATGCAGGAAGCATCGCATTTTTCGGTGAACCGCTGACCAAATCGCATCAAACCCGCGTAGGGTACTTGCCGGAAGAACGAGGTTTGTACAAGAACATGAAGGTTGGCGAACAGGCACTGTATCTGGGCCAACTTCGAGGGTTGAGTCGTTCGGATGCTGGCCAGCGTTTGAAGCACTGGTTCGAGCGACTTGAGGTGGACGGATGGTGGAACCGACCTGTGGCAGATTTGAGCAAGGGCATGGCCCAGAAGATTCAATTCATCACGACTGTTCTCCACGAGCCAGATCTCCTCATTTTGGACGAGCCACTCAGCGGATTCGACCCCATCAATGCACAGCGCATCCGGGAGATTGTTCAAGAGCTAGCTGGTACTGGTACAACGGTTCTCCTTTCGACGCATGACATGCCTAGCGTTGAAGAATTGTGCACAGAGGTTTCTCTGTTGCATCAAGGGGAAGTGCTTCTGGCTGGAGGAGTTTCTCAGTTGAGGGAGCAGGCCCGCCGCGGGCGAGTGAAGGTTGTTTTTGAGGGACAAGTCATTGGATTTACTGCTGCTTTGGGAGCATCGGCAGAATTGGTGCAGGTAACGCCATCTGGACATGAAGGCCATCATGAGGCCATCCTGCGCCTTCCCGAAGGCAGTGACTGGTCGGAGTGGATTCGTTGGTTGTCTCAAGAAGTTCGACTTGTCGCCTGTGAGCCTTACGCGACTTCGATGCGGGAAATTTTCATTCAAGCTGTGGACGATCGGGTGGCTGCTAATCGAGAAGAGCTATGAAGAGTCCATTGGGTTTAATCATCGCGCGCGAATACCTGACCCGTGTGCGTCGGAGGGCGTTTTTAATCGGGACCTTTCTGATGCCGGTTGTAAGCGTGTTGGTCATTGGTTTAATCGGCTGGATGGAGTCTAGCACGGAAGGTGAAATGAAGGTGCTGGTTGCAGACCGATCTGGACTGGTATCGAGGTGGGAAGAATCTTTGGAGGCCTGGGTGCCCATTTTTCCAGATTGCTTCCCTGCACGGTCGGAATTGACCTACCGATTTGCACAAAACCCAATGGGTCAGGAAGAATTCTTGGCGAGTGATTTCGATGCCATGATTGATTTCGATGACGCAATTCTGCAGCATAACAAGGCGATGTTGTTTTACGAAAAGAGTCCTGGGGTGAGCATGCAAGGTCGATTGCAGCGGGACCTTTCCTTGGCCATCGAGCGGCTTCGAGTCAAAGAGGAATTGGCGCTGGACTACGAGACTTACAAGCGACTAAAAACCAATGTTTCCTTGGTTGGTCAGGACATTGTTACACGAGATCAGGGAGCGATTGGGCGCGGCATTATCGGTTTTGCGTTTTCCCTTACGCTCTTTTTGCTCATCAGCGTGTACGGAACCCAAGTGATGCGCGGAGTCATTGAAGAAAAGGCGAACAGGATCGTGGAAGTCGTCATCAGTGCGGTTTCTCCAAGGCAGCTCATGGCCGGAAAAATAGTAGGCGTCGGGTTGGTTGGACTGACTCAGTTTTTTGCTTTCGTGGTCATTGGCTGGGTCATGGCAATGGCAGGGGGATTCCTCATGGAAGAACTGGGTTTGATGGGAGGTGACGGAGTTGGAGCTGCACCGGGTTTGGATTGGAAAACATGGCTTGCCGGGAACGGTGAGCTGGCATTCTTATTGGATGTCAATTGGTCCGCTATGGCGCTGGCCAGTGCAGCGTTTTATGTCACAGGTTATACCCTCTACGCGAGCCTTTTTGCGGCAGTTGGCGCAGCTGTGAATCAAGAATCGGATGCCCAGTACCTCATGATGCCCGTGATGTTGCCGCTCATTGGGTCATACACCATGGCAGCAATAGCCATGCAAGACCCGGAAGGTACGATTGCAGTAGTCGGTTCATTTGTGCCGTTTTCGGCTCCGGTCCTGATGCTCATTCGCATTCCGTTAGGCGTTCCCTTGTGGGAGGTTGTGCTCAGTTTACTCAGCGTCGCTGGAACAGCTTGGATCGTGGTGCTGCTCGCTGCCCGCGTCTACCGGGTTGGTTTGTTGATGTATGGCAAACGTCCAACATTTCGGGAGCTCTTCCGGTGGATGGTGCATCGGTCATGAGCCGCATTGCCTTCATCGATTGTGGATCCAATTCATTCACCTTGGTGATTGCGGAGGTGCAGGACAACGGGTGGAGTTCGCTGTTTAAGAGCAGTTTGCCCGTTGGTCTTGGAGCGGGAGGTTTCAGAAATGGAGTCATTCGCCCTGATCGCTTTGCACGTGGACTTGATGCTTTGACCGTATTCAAGGAGGCCATGAGGAATTACGGAGTGCAGGCGACCTACGCAACAGGGACTAGCGCCTTGCGCGACGCAAGAAATGCGTCAGAATTTGTGCAAGAAGCCAAGCAGCGACATGGAATCTCCATCGAAGTCATTTCAGGTTCCCAGGAAGCTTTTGCGCTTTGGCAAGGCATCTTGTTGACAGAACCTTTGAGGCCAGGTGAAAGAGGGCTGGTCATGGACATTGGTGGAGGCAGCATCGAATTCGTGCTTTGGGAGCAAGCAGAGGAAGGTCCCAACTTGCAATGGCTCAAGAGCGTCGATGCCGGAGTGGTTCGGATCAAGGATTTGGCCAAGCCCACAGATCCGCTTTTGCAATCTGGGGCTGATCGACTTATGCCATTCATCGAAGAAGTACTCGCCCCGATTTATGCGGTCATTTTGCAATCGAGGCCATCCGTTTTGGTCGGTTCGAGTGGGTCATTTGATTCCATGGCCTCCTTGTTGCGATTGGGCGAGCCACCCGCTCATCCTGATCGGTCCGAGCCCCTTTCAATTCAAGCCTTTCGGGATTTACATGCTGAGGCCATTTCGTCAACTTTGGAAGAACGGTTGGGCTGGAAGGGACTTCCTGCTGCGCGCGCTCCATACATGCCCTTGGCTTCACTTTTGGTGACCCAGGTCTTGGAAAAGATGGAGTGCAGCAGCGATGCGCCTGTGCGGATGACCCATTCACCCTTTGCCTTAAGGGAAGGGTTGGTTGAATTAGCGATTCGGGCTGATTTGGCACCATCTTTGGACGATGTTTGGCCAAATTTCAATCCATGACAAAGGTTCTAATCATTGATGACGAAGCTCCAATCCGCAACAGCTTGCGCGAAATTTTGGAGTATGAGGGATGTCGGGTTGAGGAGGCGGAAGACGGTGCCAAGGGCCTATCCCAGGCCGTAAAATTTGCTTTCGATCTGATTTTCTGTGACATCAAGATGCCCCGCATGGATGGAATGGATGTATTGGACATGCTAAGGGAAAAGGGGGTGCAGACTCCTGTGGTGATGATCAGTGGGCACGGCACAGTTGAAGCTGCTGTTGAGGCGTTGAAGAAAGGGGCATTTGATTTCATCCAGAAGCCTTTGGATTTGAATCGAATCTTGGTGACCGTAAGGCATGCAGTGGAGCAACAGGTTCTTGAAGAGAAGGCCAATTCGTTGGAACGAACGATTCAGGGGGATAAGGCGAACCCCATCATTGGCGATTCGACAGCCATTGAATCCATCAAGGATCGCATCGCTACCGTTGCACCGACCGATGCCAGGGTTTTAGTTACTGGACCCAATGGGGCGGGAAAGGAACTTGTAGCTCGCCAGCTTCATGCCATGAGCCAGCGAGCTGCTGCGCCTTTCATTGAGGTGAACTGCGCAGCCATTCCTGCTGAGTTGATTGAGAGTGAATTGTTTGGCCATGAAAAAGGCTCATTCACCAGTGCGATCAAGCAGCGCAAGGGGAAGTTTGAATTGGCTCATGGCGGCACGCTGTTCTTGGATGAGGTCGGTGATATGAGTGCATCAGCACAAGCCAAAGTCCTTCGGGCTTTGCAAGAAAACCGAATCACCCGCGTGGGGGGAGACGAAGACATCGAGGTCGATGTCCGGATCGTGGCGGCTACCAATAGGAACTTGCTTGAGGAGATCGATGGGGGACGCTTCAGGGAAGATTTGTACCATCGATTGGCTGTGATATTAATTGAGGTTCCCAGTTTGAATGAGCGCAGGGAAGATGTGCCCAAATTGGTCGAGTTCTTCTTGGATGGCATTTGCAAGAATTACGGAATGAATCCCATGAAAATTGACGCCAAGGCCATCGAGTTATTGCAAGCAGCGAATTGGAGAGGGAACATTCGGGAGCTCCGAAATGTCGTTGAGCGGTTAGTTATCCTCACCCCAAAAGGAAAGGCCATTACGTCGCAAGGAGTGATGGAATTTGGTGGTCTATCTCCCGCTTAAGAGGCAACCTTGACCGCCATTCTTCGTCATGGATGTGAATGCAACGCTCTTCACAATGAACGATTTGGTACTTTTTGGTCAAGAAATTCCCGGGAATGTGGTTTTCTCCTTGTGCTTTCTGCTTCCCATCGTGGTAGCGGGGAATTTGAAGCTATTTCTCAAAGCAAATCAAGCTGCTTGGAAGGTTTTTGTTCCAGGAGTGAATGTTGCGACAGCCATGAGGATCATTGGCCGACCGGGTTGGCACGCGTGGTTGTTTTTGATTCCCGGGTTCAACATCTATTTGGTTTTCAAAACGCTCATTGAATTGGCGCAGTCCTTTGGGAAAAAAAGCGCGTTGGATTATGTGCTCATTTCCGTCTTCAGCGTTTTTTACGTCTTGAATTTGGGCCTTGCATACGAAGAGGTTTATCAAGGTCCTGTGTATGGCAGTGCTTCGAAGAAGAAAGAGGTGGATCGAGGATTCGCGGCTGCTTGACAGACCTGGGATGAAGGCAAAGAAAAAAGCTCGGCACTCGCCGAGCTTTTTTCTTTGCCACCAATTCAAATCACATCCCGAGCGGCATCCAGTGCTTCTTGAAGCCCTTCCGGGTAACTCCCTCCAGCGGTAGCGAAAAATGGCTGGCCACCCCCACCTCCACGAATCGAAGCGGCCAACTGTTTCACAAGCTGTCCAGCATGCAATGCGCGATCTCGGACGATGTCGTCACTGATGGCTACTGAAAGGGTTACTTTGTCTCCATTGTTGGATCCGAACACACCAAAGAATGGTGCGTGTTCCGATTTCAATTGAAAGGCCAAGTCTTTGATGTCCCCTGCGGGCAGGTTCAAAACCGCTATGAGGGTGTTCACGCCGTTTTTTACTTCCATTTGGCTCAAAAGGTCTGTTTTGGCTCCAGCCGCTGCTTCCTTTTGATGTTGCTCAACTTCTTTTGTGAGCGCACCGACTTTGGAGAGCAGGTCTTCGATTGCTTTCACGGGATGCTGGGACTTGAGCAGGTCGCGAACCGAAGCCAGCGCAGAGCGATCTTGGTTGTTCTGAATCAAGGCGTGCGTGCCCGTGGTCGCTTCAATCCTGCGGATGCCGGCAGCAACGGCCGACTCAGATAAGATCCGGAAAGTTCCCAGGCTGCCTGTTGCGGGCGCGTGGGTGCCTCCACACAATTCCTTGGAATCGCCAAATTCAATCATGCGGACTTCGTCTCCGTACTTTTCTCCAAACAACATCAGGGCACCGGACGACTGCGCTTGCGCTATGGGGATGCTACGGTGCTCTTGAAGCGGCTGATTTTCGAGGATAAGCGAATTGACTCGCGCCTCGATGTCCGTGAGCTCTTCCTCTGAAAGCCTCGAAAAGTGAGAAAAATCGAAACGAAGCGCATCGGGCTTCACCAAGGATCCTTTTTGTTCAACGTGCTCACCCAGCAGGTCGCGAAGCGCCTTGTGGAGCAAGTGGGTAGCCGTATGATTGCGCTGTGCATCATCACGCAATTCGTGATTAACAGTGACTACTACGCCAGCTGAAGGATCTGATGGTATGGAATTCGCTGAGTGGACAATGAGGTTGTTTTCGCGCTTGGTGTCGAATATGGCAAT
>DAISXU010000112.1:0-6879 GCA_036825655.1 Flavobacteriales bacterium
ACTTCTTGCTCGGCCAGCGGTTTGCCTTGAAGGAACTTCTCCAGCTTTTCAATGTCCTTGTGGCTGTAGAATGCGATGCAATGCCCCTCACCTCCGTCTCTCCCTGCGCGCCCTGTTTCCTGGTAATAGCTCTCCAGTGACTTGGGAATGTCGTAGTGAATGACGAAGCGGACATCTGGTTTGTCGATTCCGATCCCAAATGCGATGGTCGCAACAATGATGTCCACGTCTTGCATCAAGAATTGATCTTGGATCCGGCTCCTCATGCCCGCATCCATTCCCGCATGATACGCCAGCGCTCGGACGCCATTCACGCGAAGAACTTCTGCAATCTCTTCGACCTTCTTCCTGCTCAAACAGTAGATGATGCCACTTTTCCCAATGTGGTTTTGGGCGTAGCGTACAATTTGTTGCAAGGCGTCCTTCTTCGCTCGTACCTCGTAATAGAGGTTGGGGCGATTGAACGATGCTTTGAACAACTTGGCATCCTTCATGCCCAAGTTTTTCTGGATGTCAGCTTGAACCTTGGGCGTAGCCGTTGCCGTCAGGGCAATGATAGGCACCTCAGCAATCTGCTGCACGATGCTTCGAATTCGGCGGTATTCTGGTCTAAAGTCGTGACCCCATTCAGAAATGCAGTGGGCCTCGTCGACCGCCACAAAACTCAACTTAATGGACTTCAGAAACTGCACGTTTTCATCTTTCGTCAGGCTCTCCGGAGCTACATAGAGGAGCTTGGTTCTGCCAGCCGACACGTCGTCACGAACTTGCTGTGCGTCCGCTTTATTCAAACTGGAATTCAAAAAGTGCGCTACAGCCCTGTCTTCGTGGTGTCCACGAATGGCATCCACTTGGTTTTTCATCAAGGCAATAAGTGGACTGACAACGATGGCTGTTCCAGGCAACATCAAGGCTGGCAGCTGATAGCACATGGACTTCCCCCCTCCCGTAGGCATGATGACAAAGGCATCCTCACCATTGAGCACCGCTCGGACAACAGCTTCCTGCTCTCCCTTGAATTCATCGAATCCAAAAAAATGGCTTAGCGCCTTTGCGGGCGCCATGTCATCAACATTCATACTAACGATTCGGCTTGACCGCTGAACGGCCATTTGGTTCTAACTTTGCGCTATCTAAGATAGGTCTTGAGGGCTCTCGAACCGCCCTTTTTTTAACATTTTCTTCATGAAGGCTTCTCCCCCGCTCTCCATTGACCGCAATTCACTGAAACAACGTGCATTGCATACGATTGAGGTCGAAAGTCAAGCCGTCGCCCATTTGAAGAATCGAATCGATGACTCTTTTTTAGATGCCATTGAATTGATCCTTTCCCTTCCCGGCCGGGTGGTCATTACGGGGATTGGCAAGAGCGCACACATCGCAAACAAGCTGGTCGCCACACTCAATTCCACTGGCACACCCGCTGGATTCATGCATGCAGCGGAGGCGATCCATGGAGATTTAGGTCTCGTCCAAAAAGGAGACCTCATTTTGTGCATTTCGAAAAGCGGAAATTCGCCAGAAATCAAAGCCCTTGCGCCCCTCATCAAAGGCCTCGGCCACCCGCTCATTGCCATGACTGGGAAAATGGACTCGTTTCTCGCACAGCAGGCGGATGGCGTGTTGGACACGACGGTCGAGCAGGAGGCTTGCCCACACAATTTGGCACCAACAGCAAGCACAGCGGCGCAATTGGCCATGGGTGACGCGTTAGCGATGTGCCTCATGGAGGCTCGAGGATTTACCTCATCCGACTTCGCTACGTATCATCCCGGAGGTGCTCTGGGGAAAAAACTCTACACCACACTTGGCGACTTACTGGACCCCAACCGGAATCCTTCTGTTCGCCCGATGGATTCAGTCACTGAAGTCATTCTCAGCATGAGTGAAGGGAGGGCTGGAGCAACCACCGTGCTCGAGGCAGGAGCCGTTGTCGGTATTGTAACAGATGGGGATTTACGGCGAGCCCTCGAGCGCGATGGAATTCAAGGCGCAACCGCAGCCACCTTGATGACGCCCCGCCCGAAGGTGATGGAAGCGTCCGAATTGGCCGTCCGAGCATTTCAAGTCATGGAGTCCTCCTCCATTTCTCAACTGGTTGTGGTCGAAGATGGGCAATACAAAGGACTTATCCATTTGCATGATCTCCTGAGAGAGGGAATCTTTTAACGCTATTTCAGACCTGCGCATCGCATCTTTGCACCACCATGCCACTGGATCAACTCGACGAAGCTACCCATGAGAAAGAAATGGGGTTCCTGGATCACCTCGAGGAGCTTCGTCGCCGCTTGTTCTTCTCTGCATTGGCCATTTTTGCCGGAGGCATAACCCTCTTCATCAGCAAGGATTGGCTGTTTGAAACGGTCCTTTTTGGGCCTAGGAATCCGAACTTTGTGAGCTACCGCGTTTGGTGCTGGCTGTCCCAAACGATTGGAGCGGGTGATGCACTGTGCGTTCAAGAAATAGGCTACGAGCTCATCAACACCACCATGCTTGGCAACTTCACCACCCACCTGCTGGTTTCAGCCATTGGTGGGTTTGTCGTAGCATTCCCCGTGGTCTTCCGCCAATTTTGGTTGTTCATCAGGCCAGCTTTGAAAAACCGAGAAGCCAACGCTGCCCGTGGCATTGGAGTTGCCACCTCCATCTTGTTTTTTTTCGGTGTGTTCTTCGGGTATTTTGTCATAGCTCCCCTGTCCCTTCAATTTTTGGGCAATTATGAGCTAGCGGATGTCGAAGCGAGGATTTCCGTTATGTCCTACATGAAAACGGTGGCAAGCATTGCATTGGCTGCGGGCATCATTTTCCAATTGCCTGTCGTTGTCTACTTCTTGGCGAAAGCGGGATTGGTGACTGCGGATGGCCTGAAAAGCTATAGAAAACACGCACTAGTTGGGATTTTAGTGGTTTCTGCAATCATCACTCCTCCCGATTTAACTAGCCAGATCTTGGTGTCTATGCCCGTATTGGTCCTCTACGAAATAGGCATTTCCATTGCTCGTCGAGTAGAACGCAAGGCATTGGCAACCGAATGAAGAGGTCAGGGATAAGCCCCGTAGCGCTGTTGGCATGCCTATTGCTGGGACTTACACAAGGTGGGTTTGGCCAAACAACACACATTGAGGGATTGGTATTCGATGCGGAGACTGGACTCCCGCTGCCCTTTGTGACCATCGCCTTTACGGGGTCCGGCGAAGGGACCGTCACGGACTTTGAAGGCCATTACTCCATCTCGACTGCGCAACGACCGGGGATGCTGAGGATCAGCTTTGTAGGGTACACAACCCAAGAATGGGAGGTCATGCGGGACGTTTCAACAACCCGTAATTTTGCACTTGAACCGGCGTCTATCGCACTCGGCATCGCTGAAGTCAGGCCCGATAGAAAGACAGAAAACCCAGCCAAGCCGCTGATGCAACGCGTTGCTGATGCCAAGGAATCAAACGACCCAGCGCGCGTCAGAGGCCTCGCTTTCCGGGAATACACGAAACTTGAACTCGATGTCAACGACATCAGCCATGCGCAAGCAAATCGATGGTATTGGGGGCCTTTTCAATTCGTGTTCGACCAACTCGACAGCAGCGCGTCGAGGGTAGCCTTGCCCTTGATGATTGCAGAAACCGATGCGCACGTCCGGCAAGCAGCAAACGGAAACAAAACCCAGACTGTCGTGCATTCGAGCCGAGTGAGCGGGCTCGGCACCAACGCCACGCCTGGTGAACTGGCAGAGGGGTTCGCCAACATCAACCTCTACGAGAATCGCCTCTTACTTCTGGATCGTGCATTTACCTCCCCCTTGCACGACCACGGCAATGCCCACTATCGGTATTACATTTTGGACACCCTTGCTTTGAGCGGTCGAGGCACCATTCACTTGGCTTTCGTCCCGCGCCGGCAAAATGAAATGACCTTTGAAGGGGAATTGTGGATCGATACGCTGACCCTAGGAATTGCCAAAGTTGAGGCCCAAGTGAGCGCAGGAGCAAACCTCAACTGGGTTAGGGATTTGAGCTGGATTCAGGAATACGAGCGCCTCGACTCGAGCTGGGTGTTGAGTTTGGATTACAGCGTCATGGACATCAGCATCTCAGACCGATCGTTGGGAGCCTATGTCCGCCGCACCCTCCATCACAGCGAATTTGAACGTTCTGAGCAATGGCCAGACTCCGCATGGCTTGACGGGGGTGAACGGGTGTACGAAGAGGGATTGCTGGAGCACCAAGATTCAACTTCCTGGCTGGATGCGCCCCGCCCAACGCCGCTCTCGAACCGGGAGCTGGGCATTTATGAAATGGTGGACACCGTCACCAACATGTGGCAATGGGAAGTGCTCAAAAAAACGGGGTATTTCCTCGGTACAGGATTCATCCAAACAGGCCCCCTCGAATGGGGAGCATGGTGGTCTGCGCGCACGTACAATCCAATTGAAGGAGATCGATTCCGGCTGGACCTTCGCACCAGCAATGCCTTCAGCACGCGATGGGCGCCTCGATTGTATGCTGCTTATGGCCGGACAGATGGCCGATGGAAAGCAGGTTCTTCCATGCGCTGGATTGTAAAGAAAACACCCCGAACGGAGGTTCGCTTGAAAGTTCAGCGCGACATGGAACAATTTGGGATGACCGGTTTGCTCGACCAAGGCGCAGTTTTGACAAACGCCCTGCAGACTGCCTCTTCCAACTCCCTCGCAGAAGTTGAGCGTTACGAAATGAACTACTTGAAAGAATACAGCACAGGTTGGAGCCTCTTCGTTGAAGGGACACATCGCCGTGTTGCGCCCCGTGGTTCCCTTTCATTTCTCGACCCCGCAACTGGCGAACCCCTGACCCAACTGATCACCACAGAAGCCACCTTGAGGATCCGATTTGCTCCAGGCGAAAGGTATGTAGGTGGCGAATTTGACCGCTACAGTTTGGGATCAGAACGGGCCATGTGGATGCTGGGAATCACGCATTCCTTTCCTGGGTTTTGGGGTGGAAATTACGACTACACGCGATTGGACTTGACCATGAACGATCGTTGGCGAATGGGACTGGCTGGACGCATGGAATGGCAGGCAAACGCAGGCGCATACCTTGGAAGTGCGCCCTTCCCCCTCTTGGAAGTGGTCCCGGCAAGTGGCACCTTACTCCTAAGTTCGAATGGGTTCAACCTGCTGAATTTCTATGAGTTGATCACAGACCAATGGGTGCGAGGAGGGGCAGAGTGGCATGCCGAAGGATTTATTTTCAACCACTTACCTATTCTAAGAAGGCTGGGCTGGCGTGAAGTGGCCAGCGTCCAAGGGGTCTATGGGACGTGGGACGATCGCCATGAAGTCCTCCTTGAACTCCCTGAATCCACTTCGGGGTTGAACGGGGTTTATTGGGAGGTGAGCGCTGGAGTTGAAAACATTTTTCAATTTCTTCGAATCGATGCCGTCAGGCGAATGGATGGCGCCGAAAACCCCGCTTTGGGAATTTGGGGCTGGCGAATGGGCTTCTCGGCTGAATTCTGATTCGCCTTCGACGTAACTTTGAGGCATGACTTCCTCCGACTCTATATTGCGTGCAGAAGGCCTAATGAAGCAATACGGCGCTCGACGCGTGGTCGACAACGTGAGCTTTGAAGTGGCGCCAGGGGAAGTGGTGGGCTTGTTAGGGCCCAATGGCGCAGGCAAGACTACGAGTTTTTACATGGTCGTAGGGCTTGTGCAACCGGATGAGGGCCAAATTTTCATTGGGGACGAAAACCTGACCCGTGAACCCATGTTTTTGCGCAGTCGAAAAGGAATCGGCTACTTGCCCCAAGAAGTTTCTGTTTTCCGAAAATTAAGTGTAGAAGACAACATCTCGGCCATCCTTGAACTTCAGTCATTGACCAAGGCTCAACAGCGAGAGCGCCTGGAATTCCTGCTCGAAGAGTTTCAATTGACCAAAGTTCGGAAGTCCCGAGGAGACGTTTTAAGCGGAGGAGAAAAGCGGCGCACCGAGATTGCTCGAGCCTTGGCCACTGAGCCCAAATTCATTCTTTTGGATGAACCTTTTGCCGGTGTTGACCCCATAGCCGTTGAGGACATTCAACGCATTGTAGCGCAGCTGAGGGACCGGGGGATTGGAATCCTCATTACAGACCACAACGTGCAAGAAACACTGCACATCACTGACCGAGCTTACCTTTTGTTTGAAGGGCGCATCTTAAAGCATGGCACGGCGGAAGACCTTGCAGCTGATGAAACTGTTCGGCGCGTTTACCTCGGACAGAATTTTGCACTCAGGCCACGTGGCGTTTAGAGCCGGCTTTTGAGCATCCGAGCAACGTACTTCCCCACCACATCGAATTCCAGATTTACTGCTTGTCCGGGTTGCAAGCGACCCAAATTCGTGTGCTCCCAGGTGTAGGGAATGATCGCCACTGAGAATGCTGTAGGGGTGGATTGCACCACCGTTAAGCTCACTCCATTGACCGTGATGGACCCTTTCTCCACCGTCATGAATTCTGGAGATTCCGAATGAGAAAAGTGCAATTCCCAACTGCCGTCCTTGGCTTCCACCCGCTCGAACATCGCGGTCGTGTCGACATGCCCTTGCACAATGTGCCCATCCAGCCGATCACCGACTCGAGTGCAACGCTCCAAGTTCACCCGGTCTCCGACTTGGCGTTCCCCAAGGTTGGTGCACTTCATCGTTTCGTCAATCGCTGTTACGGTATAACGCGGACCGTCGATGGCGATCACCGTTAGGCAAACTCCATCGTGCGCAAGGCTTTGGTCTATTTTCAGTTCCGACGTGAATGCGCAGTGCAAAGAAAGGTGCACATTGGTTCCTTCGCGTTCGATGCGTTCCAGGGTCCCCAATGCCTCGATGATGCCAGTAAACATGCCTATTCTGGATTAAGTGG
>DAISXU010000113.1:0-6844 GCA_036825655.1 Flavobacteriales bacterium
AATCACTCGTTCGATATGCAGCTGCGTTCCAGAAACAGCCTGGGTCGAGTCTACTTCGACTGGTCCTTTGATGCGGGTTTTCGCGTAATTAATTATCCCGTCCGCATCCTCTAACGTTGCCTCAAATGTCGCTGCGGTTTGCCAACCGTTTTCTACGCGTTCAGCAACAAATGCCTCGCTTTTAAACTCCAGTTGAATTTCAACGTAGGGTTCATCTCCATTTTGAAAACGCAACAAGTCGATCCAGACGGCTTCGGTTTGTGCATGGATGGTGCCGATGTGCACTACGGTCATTGCCAGAAAGGCAGTGAGGGTTTGGCTGAATTGAAATCGTTGTCTCATGGTCCAAAGTTATTCGCATTTTCTCTCGCCTCCTACGTTTCTTTCATTCGGGCCATCGCAATAGTCTCCGCTTGGTTCTAACCTTGATGGGTTTGAGGAAGAGTGTGACAATTTCATTCTACCTTGCTGACATGATGAAGATGCTCAAACCATGGCATTATTCGCCTAGCGCTCTAGTCGCTTTGTTTGCAATGCTCGTTCCTTCCTTGCGGGGATCGGCCACACATTTGGTGGGAGGGGAATTGACATACGAATTTGTAGGGCAGAATGGGCAGGGTGAAAATGAATTCGAAGTGCATTGCTTCATCTACCGGGATTGCAGCTCCAACAATTCGAATGGCACTGGATTTGATGCTTCGGCTGCAGTTGGCATATACCAGGGTAACAATTTGTTTCAGGTGGCTTCTGGAACTTTAAATCCTGCACTGGTCACCGATGTTATCCCTGAGAACCCCAATAACTGTGCTTTTCTACCCGAGGATCTTTGCGTTGAAAGGGCAGAGTACATCATCAATGTCTCGTTGCCCGTTAGCCAACAGGCTTACACCTTGGTGCACCAACGATGTTGTCGCTCTCCCGCCATCTTGAATTTAACCATTCCGGAGGACCAAGGCTTTTCACTAGTGACGAGCATCCCCGGGAATACGTCCTCCAACTTTGTCAATTCATCCCCGAGCTTCAATGAATTGCCGCAGGCCTTTGCTTGCAGTAACTATCCATTTTCGATCGATAACAGTGCGGTGGATGGGGATGGGGACTCGTTGAGTTATGCCATCAGTCCGATTTACCTCGGTGGCACTCCTTTTCAGCCGATTCCAAATCCTCCAACGGGTCCGCCTTTTAGCCCGGTCAATTGGGCTCCAGGATATGCTGCCCAGGCGCCCTTAGGGCCGGGCAGTGGATTGGTGATCAATCCCGTCACCGGTGTCTTAAGTGGAACCCCCACCACGAATGGGAAATTTGCCCTGGGGATTGTCGTTACGGAATGGAGAAATGGCCAGCAGATTGGCTCCATTCTGAGGGATTTTACCATGGACATTGTGGTGTGTAACATATTGTCGCCTGGCTATGACTTGCCCGATCCGTGTAGCGGACTTACCATCGATTTTGAGCAGTTCGGCAATCCAAGCGATTCCTATTTCTGGGATTTTGGTGCAAACGAAACGACGGAGGATGAAAGCACGGATGCAGAGCCCCAGTACACATACGAAGAGCCTGGTATTTACGATGTGAGTTTGTTTTTTGAAACCGGCTCGTGCTCGGATTCATTGTTTTTTGAGTTGGTGGTTCACGATCCTTGGAATACCGATTTCGAGGTCACTGATTTGGTGTGCAGCGATGGAGGCTGGTTGGGTCAATTGATGCTGGATGATTCAGATTGGACGGATTACATCAATTGGGATTGGTTTTTCGGGGGCAATTCCAGTCCAAATGCTTCATCGAATTCAACCCCAGATGAAATACTATTTGCGGCAGGTTCAGATGTGACCGTTGAGCTGGAATCATCGGCATTCACCTGCACACAGACTGCTACGTTTGATGTAGCGCTTCCTGATTTGCCTTTTGCGAATTTTGAAATTGACTACGAGCCATGCAGTGGTTTGCAGGCATCTTTTGTGAATCTATCTCCCGATACGGGGCCGTTTTCTTGGGATTTTGGTGGGGGTTCCGGCAGTGCCAACAATGAAATCAGCCCGTCATTCACTTATCCAGCTTTTGGAACTTATGAGGTAGTGCTAACGGCGGGTGCTGGAACGGATTGCGCTGACTCCCAATCGCTCGAGATCACTTTGTTTCCTGAATTCCCTTTTGATTCCGTTTACACCGTGCAGCCGCTTTCTCAATGCGACGAGACTGGATTTGTATTGCTGGAGCATTCAGGTGTGGGTGCGGATGAGCTCTCCTGGGATTTTCCGGGCGTAATCAGCACTTCTGAGTTAACCGCACAAGTAAACTTTCCCGGAGTTGGTGTCTACTTCGGTTCATTGACTTTGTTCAATGCTGCTTGCGACTTAACGGTTGTGTATGACATTGAAGCGGAAATTCCACAACCATTGACGGGAGTCACTTATGAGGTCCCGAACGTGATTTCGCCGAACAATGACGGCCGCAACGACTCGTTTTCACCGGTCTTGATGGATGGCGATAACAATGTGTTTTCTGCGTTGGACCCGGGAGATTTTGTATTCTATGATTTGAGTATTTACAACCGATGGGGCAATGCTGTCTTCGAATCTTCCCAAGGGGGTCGGGCTTGGCGTCCTTCCGAGGAAGTGTTGGAAGGCACGTACTATGTAACGCTTTCGGCGCGTCATGTATGCGATGAGGTGCCGTTTCAATACGTTGGGGAGTTGAGTGTCGTTCGCTAGAACAATCATTTGATTCAGGCCATCAAATCTGGGCGGAGCAAACGCAACCACCAACTTTGAGGCTTTCTGCAGAGGATTGCTCGTTGTCTGCGCACCTTTTGCGCTCCAAATTCGGCGTAGAAACGGTCAACACCGGAATCGCGTGACCCTCCGAAATCGAAAGAGGTTTGCCCGATTTCTGCGGCTATTTCCATGGCGCGATGCAGCAGATATACGGTTGCCAAGGCAGAATCCGAGGATCGTTTTTGCCCCCCAAATGCATAGATGGATCGACCGGGGTTGTGCAGTATAATGGCATTGGCAATGGCGTTTCCTGTTGCATCCCGAGCAACAAGACTGGATTGGTGCGGACTTTTGAAAACATGTTCGAGAAGCTTTTTCAATCCTTCTTCATCGGATGCAATTGATTTCCGATGCCGAGCCATTTGGTGCAGTTGCACCATCTCATTTACATCGTGGGATGATTCAATCGAAATGCCTCGAGTCATTGCCTTTTTGACTTGTTTCAGGCGATGTTTCGGCCAACGCTTCAATCCCGATTCCTCGTTGCTCCAATTGAGTATACGGGTGTGGCTTTCTTGAACCAACCATGGTGATAGCCAGCTGCAGCTTGCATGAAGGGGAAGGTCAAGGACCACCAATGCGCGATCTTGCTTTTCGAGGGCCAGCTTAACGGCATCAATTGCCTCTCCTTGCCATTCGGAATGCAGAGCCCATGGAGCGGTTATGAGTGCTGGAATTCCTTTGATGCGTGACGCCGAGAGTAGTATTCCATTAGGGCCTTCCCACGGTTCATTTCCGGTCGACAAGCGACACCACTCTCGATCCATGAACCAGGAGCCATTGTGGGGGGTTGGATCATTTAAATGCATGCAGATGGCCAATCATTGAAACACTCGAACGCAATCGACGATCATTTCTTGCGGAAAAGAGGTCGAGGCATCTGGATACCCGGGCCAATTGCCACCCACAGCTATGTTCATGATGAAGAAGAAGGAATCATTGAAAGGATAAGGCTGCCCGTTCATCTGGCTGGATGTAATGCTGTAATACTCCTGATCATCCATGTACCAGGTAATTTGATCTTCTTGCCAATCCACAGAAAAGAGATGAAAGGCTTCGCTGAAGTGCTCACCATTTGGCAGGCCAATGCTTGAACCGTTGTATTGGTGAACATTCCAACTGCTGCCCCAGTGTGCGGTTCCGTGGACGGTTCCGGGTTCGTGTCCGACCATTTCCATTATGTCAATCTCTCCGCATTGCGGCCAACCGCCGTCAGCAATGGAAATGCCCAACATCCAAAGTGCTGGCCAAATTCCTTGGCCTTCGGGAAGCTTTGCTCGAATGTCGATTCGTCCGAATTGAAAATCTTGCAATCCTTGCGTTTTGAGACGGGCGGAGGTATATGACGACCCTTCTTGACGTGCTGTTATGGTCAGGAATCCGTTCGAAACATCGCTGTTGGAGACAGAATTGGTGTAGTTCTGCCATTCGTTGTTGCCCCAGCCGCTGGCTCCGAGGTCGTATGTCCAGTTTTCCGTATTCACGGCACTTCCATCGAATTCATCAGACCAAACGAGCGTCATCCCAGGATACGATTCAGGGGCTGCATAGCCTGTCCCATCGTCGGATTCATTATTTAAACGCACAAACGTGAACGTAAAATAGAGGTCAGCTTCATTGCAGTTGCTGTCATCCCCTTGCGCCTGAAGCTGCAGGGTGTTCGAGGTCAGGGTGGTGATGGTGTAAATGAGACCCGCATCATTGGTTCCAATGAAAGGACAACTGCAGGATGTGGATGCTGGTAATAATTCAATGGTTAATGCGCCACCTGATGTGTCTGATGCATTGAAATCAAAATCGATCGGTGTACAGCTGAATCCTTGTTCGCTGTAATCTGCAAAGGCGTCGATGATGGATCCGTTGTAGTCTGCGATCAATGATCCGTTCGTTTGAAAGGTATAGATGTCGTCGTATTGAGCACTTTGCAGGCCATTTGATCCGCTGGAATACCATTCATTCGACCCCGGTGAGGGGCCGACCTCCACGGCGCCAGCAGCTGTGCTCAAAGCCCATGACCCAATGAGCAAGGCTGGAATATCGTTGCTTCCACCACATATTCCTGCCGCATCCAAAAATTCGCATGGAACGCTTGGATCCGCATCGTAATTGCACGCTTCAAGGTCGATACAAACGTCTGATGCATCCCATATACCGTCTTGATCCACATCTGCTTGTCCGAAAACTGCGAGTATGGCAAGGATATCAGTGACACTGATAAAATTATTTTCATCACTATCTGGCTGCCAGCCGCAATCGGACTGAGAGAATGATACCACCGCGAAGGCCAAGGAAAGAAACGTTGTCAAAATTCGCATGGTCGAAAATACTTCAATCCATTCGCACCTGCAACGTGACCTACAAATGACGTTTCAAATGCGTTGAACGAAAAATGTTTGATTAATTTTCGCGCAAAACATCTGCTCATGCGTTATCAAATAGCCATCGTCTTCTTTCTGATCGCTCAGTGTTCTGCCTTCGGGCAAACGATTCTCCTCAATGAAGATTTTGAAGGTGAATTTTTGCCAGAGGGATGGTCACAGCAAACGTTGGCGACGGATGGTGGTTGGCTCATGGGAACTAGCGGGCAATTGCAAAGTGAGTGGTGGAGCATTGCACCGCATGGAAATTTCATCGCCACCAATGATGACGGTTGTGATTGCGACAAGAGTGCAGATTACTTGATCATGCCCGTTCTTGACTTCTCAAACAGTGAAGCGGCGATGCTCACGTTTGATGCTTTTTACGATGGAGGAACCTTTGAGGGTGACACCGAAGTGGCAACGATTGAATATTCCTTGGATGGAGGCAACACCTGGCAGGTTCTTGAAACCATCGAGGGAACCGAGGATGGAGAATGGAATGGGCATACGGTAAGTCTCACACCGCTATTGGGGCTTCCTGAGGTGCTTTTGGCCTTCCGTTACAATGACGATGGCGGATGGGTCTTTGGTTGTGCCATTGATGACGTGGTGGTATTTGAACCCAGTGGACTGGACGCCGCTTTGAATTCTATCGATGTGAGTTCCAATTTAACCCTAGGGGAAGTGATTGCCATAGAGGGGACCATCGCCAACACGGGTTTGGAGATTATCTCAAGCCTGTCGGTTGCGTGGACCGTAGGAGCGGATGATTTTACCGCAACGTTCACCGACCTCGCATTGGCGCCAGGGCAGGTTTATGGATTTACTCATCCTGATGAATTGGCGATTGATGACATGGGATCGCTGTCGCTGACGGTTTCGATTGCTGAAGTCAATGGGGTGTCCGATGACAATGCCGACAACAATACGCAAACATTGAACCTTTCCGTGTTGGAATATGGAACCCTCTCTGATGGGGGGGTGCAGCGTGAATACATCTTTTACAAGCCGGCTTCAGCGTCGCCCTCTTGTCCTTTGGTTTTTGTGTGCCACGGCTACACGGGAAGTGCGCAGGGCATAATGGACTACTCCGGCTTCAATGCATTGGCCGACATCTTTGGATTCGCCGTTTGCTATCCACAAGGAATCGATGATTCATTTGGGAATTCTTTTTGGAATGTTGGGTATGATTTTCAGAACAATGAAACGGTCGATGATGTGGCATTTTTACTAGCCCTGACGGATTACTTTGAAGCGACAAATGGGGTTTCATCAGATGAGGTGTTTTGCACGGGAATGTCAAATGGCGGCGATTTCTGCTACCTGCTCGCTTGCGAGGCTTCCGAACATTTCAAGGCGGTTGCGCCAATTTCGGGCATGATCATGCAAGAAATCATGGACAATTGTGCTCCGTCCAACGAAGTGCCGATTTTGGAAATCCATGGCACGAATG
Source organism: Flavobacteriales bacterium (assembly GCA_036825655.1). Taxonomy (GTDB): domain Bacteria; phylum Bacteroidota; class Bacteroidia; order Flavobacteriales_D; family Sanyastnellaceae; genus JALQTD01. The sequence continues at coordinate 6,588 of DAISXU010000113.1, forward strand.
ATAATGTGACCTACTACAACGGCGACCCCAACAACAATGACGGTTGGGGGGCCTACCCGAGCATTCCAGAAACCATGGATTTTTTCGTCAATCTTTTTGACTTGGTAGAAGAAGAAGTCTTTTCTTTCGAGGACATTGATCCAGGGGATGGAAGTGTGGTGGATGCAATACGCTATGGTGACCCCATTGGTGGTTGTGGCGAAGTACGGTTGTACACAGTCCAAGGTGGTGGACATGATTGGCCTGGCGCTTATGGA
>DAISXU010000114.1:0-6764 GCA_036825655.1 Flavobacteriales bacterium
GGGACCCGGCCGGACGCTGGTTTGTCACCAATGGAAGCAACATCCTCAGCACATCCAACGCAGGGGCAACGTGGTCCGTTTTCAGCAACGAAGGAGCCACGCATGGCATGGAGGTGATGGATGGGCATTTGTTTGCTTTGGATCAAAACATCATCCGGGCCATCAATTTGGAGACCGAAACCGAAACCAGTTCGCTGTCCATCCCCGGGGCATCCTTCCTCAATGGCATGGGCAGCAGAACGGGAGAGCTCATTGTCAGCGACTTTTCTTCAGGGAGGCTGCACCGTGTAGACGTCTCCGATCCCGCTGCCATGACTTCTTCGGTGTTCGTGAACAACCTGGGAGTCACGCCCAACGGAGTAGCCATCGATGAGGCGAACAACCGGGCCATTGTTGTGACTTGGAATGCATGCCAAATCTTAGCCGTCGATCTGACCACAGCAGCAGTGACCACCTTGGCTGGATCGACCGGCTTGTCCAATTGCGATGGCGTCGACCTCGATGGCTCGGGCCGGGCCTACGTTAGTTCTTGGTCTCCTGCCCGCATCACCCGCTTCTCCCCGGATTTTGCGACAGCCGAAGCGGTTGTTACTTCGGGGCTGAGCAATCCCGCGGACATCTCCTATGCCTTGGACTTGGACACCTTGGCCGTGGCCAATTCAGGCTCTGACCTGGTTACGTTTCATGGGTTCGCCCCAGCTGTAACCGTCGCTGAGGTGGCCACGACTGGAAGCACCTGGCGCATCTCAGGATCCGATGCCGTCATCGAAAATGGTCAGGCGGGCACACTCCTCATCGAAGGCCATGATGCAGCTGGACGCCTCCTTTGGAATGGCGCTGTGAACATGGCTGAAGGACGCAGCACCTTGCCTTTGCTCGGCCTGGCTGGAGCGGGATGGGAAGGAACCTGGTTGGTCGTCTTTACCCATTCAAATGGCCAACGCTCCGTGATCAAGCGGGGTCCACATCAATGGTGATGCGGATGCGCTTTCCCCAATCTGTTTTTCCAAATTCCGTCAAGTCTTCTGCGAGGAGAATTTTGTAATCGGCTGGAACCAAGGCGCGCTCGAATTTCAACAACACCACACGGTGATACAGGGAATTGACCCGTTCCAAAGCTGGAACCTCCGGACCATGCACGCGCTCGCCAAATCGCTGTTTTAACCGCCCCCCCAAAACCGCCGCACCTTCCGCAAGGAAGTTCATGTCAGTGTGCTTGAGAATCAATCGAATCAACCTTCGAAATGGAGGGAATTCCAGTTGATTGCGCTCCAGCAACTCATGGCGGGCGAGTCCGGCATAATCGTGGTTCATGACGTGTTCCAGTACCCAGTGATCTGGAACGAACGTTTGAATCACCACTTGACCGCGTTGTCCCGCTCTTCCAGCCCGACCGGCCACTTGGGTCAGCATTTGGTATGCCCGTTCAAATGAGCGGAAATGAGGGAAATTCAGCATCCGATCGGCGCTCATCACCCCAACCAACCCGACCCGTTCAAAATCGAGCCCCTTCGACACCATTTGCGTCCCGATCAGAATGTCATGCCCACCAGAAGCAAAGGACTCCACCATTCGCGCGTGGCTGTGCTTGCTGCGGGTTGAATCTTGGTCCATTCGCAAAACGCTTGCCTGAGGAAACAACTCAGCCAGCTCCTCTTCAATCCGCTGGGTGCCCAAACCTTTGGCCTTCATCTTGCTGCTTCCACATTGTCCGCAGGAATGTGGTGGTGGTGCCAGCTGGTATCCGCAATGGTGGCAATTGAGCTGTGCATTGGACTTGTGCAAGGTCAAAGGCAAATCGCACCTTGGGCATTCGGGGGTCCAAGCGCAGAAATCACACAACCACACGGGGGCGTAGCCTCTGCGGTTTTGAAAGAGGATCACCTGACGTCCCTCTTGGAGCGTCCGCTCCATGGCGTTTCGCAACATCATGGAGAAATGGCCTTTCATCGACCGCTGCTTGTGCTCCTTCCGGAGATCGGCACATTGAATTTCAGGCAATTGAATGTCACCAAATCGCTTGCTCAATGCCACATAAGCCAAGCGGTCTTCCTTGGCGTGCCAAGCAGTTTCAACCGAAGGCGTTGCACTCCCAAGCACGCAACTGATTCCACGTTGACGCGCCATCCAAAGGGCAACATCCCGCGCTTGATAACGTGGAGCGGGGTCATGCTGCTTGAAACTTTGCTCGTGCTCCTCATCGACCAGAATGAGCTGAAGGTTGGGCAAGGGCACGTGCATGGCGCTTCTTGGCCCCACCACAAGCCGTCCGCGCTTAGAACGGTTGGCCTGCAGGGTTTCCATCCAGGTTTCTGTGCGTTCACGTGCTGTGAAGCGGCTGTGATAGACCGAAATGTAAGGCTCGAAGTGCTTACGCAACCGCCCAATCAACTGGGTGGTGAGAGCGATTTCGGGCACCAAGAACAAGACCTGTCCTCCTTGCTCGAGTGCATCCGCAATGAGGTGGATGTACACTTCTGTTTTTCCGGAACCTGTAACCCCGTGAAACAAGGCACTGCGCTTTTGTGTGCAAGCTGCCTTGAGCGAAGCATAGGCCGTGGATTGAGCGGGGCTAAGGGATGGAAGCGCAAGGGATTGAGTGGGGGCTGACTCGGACTGGGCATCCGGTCGGCGTTCGCGCAAGAGGTATCCTTTTTCTGCCATGGCCCGGGCGATGGAGGCGCTAGCGTTGGCTTTTTGCAAGACATTTGGCTCCAAAACAAACGCTCCATCTGGTGCTTCCTGCAGCAAGGCCAACATCAAGGCAAACCGTTTGGGCGCCGCCCGCTCCAGTTCGTCCAACACTTCATTCAGGCCCTCCTCATCTTGCACCAACTCCGGATGCAAGGCCATCATCGCCTGCAATTTGGGAGCATAACGAGACTTCAACTCTTCCTCTGTCATGATCCAGTCCGCCCGGAGCAAACGGGCTACGTTGCGCTGTGGATGCGCTGCATCCAATACCTTGCCTATGTCAGTCAGCGACAGGGATTTTCTCAATTCCAGGGACTCCAACAGCAGCCTGTCGTTCACGTGCAAATCCAAATAGCCCGGAACCGAGCGCACACCGCCTGCCTCGGTCACCCGTGGATGGAGCTGCACGGTGGTCTTGCTCGCTAACTTCAATCCTGGAGGAAATGCTGCTGCCATGACTTCCCCGCGGGTGCACATGTAATAGGCTGCAATCCAAGACCACATCTCCAACTGCTCTTCCGTTGCAACAGGGGCCTCGTCGACTACGCTGTCGACGGGTTTCACCTCGTAGGCAGGAACGCGGTCATGCACCTCCCAGACCAGCCCCGTGTACTTTCGGCGATTCCCGATGGTCACCACAACCCGCATCCCAGGCACCACCGCATCGTCTGCTGAATAGGTGAGCAAATTAGGGATGGCCAAGGGAACGGCAACGTCGACAAATTGAGGCTTTTTGGCCATGTTGCGAAGGTGGGGAAAATCCTGCGAAGTAATTTGGTCTCTCTAAACGAAAACAGATGGAAGCCTCACCTTTAACAGCCGGCACGGCTGCACCCGATTTCACCGTAACCCTTCAGGATGGTAGCAAGCGAAGCCTTGCGGATTACACCGGAAAAAAACTCGCTGTCTATTTCTATCCCAAGGACAACACCCCTGGCTGTACTGCCCAAGCCTGCAACCTTAACGAACACCTCGATGCCTTGACACAAAAAGGAATCGCAATCCTCGGTGTCAGCCCTGATTCGGCAGCATCGCACTTGAAGTTCATTGCCAAGTTCGACTTGAACTTTGACCTCGCAGCAGACACGGATCGCCAGTTGCATGAAGCCTTTGGGGTTTGGGGCCGCAAAAAATTCATGGGCAAAGAATACGATGGAACGCACCGCACAACGTTTTTGATCAATGAATCCGGTGAGATCGTTGATGTCATTTTGAAACCCAAAACCAAAGACCACGCGGCCGAAGTATTGGCAGGTTTTGGTTTGGCGTAACACCTGCTTGAGGCTTGCATTCACAAATTTCTGATCATCGTGGACAAATTCAAGCCCGTTCGTAAATCCTTTACGATGTGAAGGCGATAACTTCGTCCAAAATCAAAAATCATGGCGGCAGATAAAGACAAACTGAAAGCACTCCAAATGACCTTGGACCGCTTGGACAAGACCTATGGAAAGGGTGCGGTAATGAAATTAGGGGATGAAGCCGTAGAGAAAATAGATGCCATTCCTTCTGGTTCGCTGTCATTGGATTTGGCACTCGGCATCAACGGGTATCCTCGCGGCAGGGTCGTAGAAATTTACGGTCCAGAATCATCAGGAAAAACAACGTTGGCCATCCACGCCATCGCCCAAGCGCAAAAACAAGGTGGCATCTGCGCCATCATCGATGCGGAGCACGCTTTTGATAAGTTCTACGCTGAAAACCTAGGGGTGGATACGGAGAACTTGTTCATCTCTCAACCCGACAATGGGGAGCAGGCCTTGGAGATTGCCGACAACTTGATCCGTTCCGGTGCCATTGACCTCCTGGTCATTGATTCAGTAGCGGCCTTAACGCCTCGAGCGGAAATCGAGGGTGAGATGTCCGACTCTTCTGTGGGTTTGCAAGCGCGGCTCATGTCGAAAGCCCTTCGGAAATTAACGGGGTCCATCAGCAAAACAGGCTGCTGTTGCATCTTCATCAACCAGCTCCGAGAGAAGATTGGCGTTATGTTTGGCAACCCAGAAACCACCACGGGTGGAAACGCTCTGAAGTTTTATAGCTCAGTGCGCCTCGACATCCGGAGGTCTTCGCAGATCAAGGACGGCGACCAAGTTTTGGGCAACAGAACCAAAGTGAAGGTGGTGAAGAACAAAGTGGCACCGCCATTCCGTCGGGCAGAATTCGACATCCTCTATGGGGCTGGAATTTCCAAGAGTGGAGAAATCATTGATTTGGGGGTAGACTTGAACATCGTCAAGAAATCAGGTTCTTGGTTTAGCTACGGGGAAACGCGATTGGGGCAAGGACGAGATGCCGTTCGTCAACTCATCGAAGACAACCCCGAGTTGATGGAAGAATTGGAAACTAAAATTAAACACGCCATCGCGGGCACCACACCTGAAGTGGAGGAAGTCGTGGCTGGATGAACCAAGAGATGAACAAGCCATCCGCTTGGATTTGGAACCACCTCGGCCTGATCGCCGGGGTGGTTCTATGTTGGGGTGCTTTGGGCTGTCAAGACCCCCAACCTGTGACGAGTGAACTTCCAGAGCCGAGCAACCAACAAGATTCGGTTTGGATCAAGTTGACTGAAGAAATTGCTGCGTCACTCAACGAGCCCGGTGGCTACATCGCGCGTGCTGTATGGTTCGCTGAGCAAGGAGATTTCCAAGGCGCCATGGATGATTTGAACTTGGCCCTGCGGGCAGATAGTGCTTCAGCCACGGCATGGGAGTACAAAGCTGAACTGCTCTACAATGCCCGCGATTTCGAGCGGACCATGGTTTCCCTGAACGGTTGCATTCGCAACGCCCCTGAATCCACTGCTTGTCGATTGCGCCGGGCCGAATTGAACATCCACCTCGGTCAGGTCGAGCGTGCTTTCGACGATTTGAACGCTGCATTGCGCATGGATGATCAACTCCATGAGGCCTATTGGATGAAGGGTAAAATTTATGAAAGCCTTGGCAACGAGGAACTGGCACGCAGCTCCTACTCCACTGCAGTGGAAGTGCGGCCTGATTTCTATGATGGTTTCATCGCCTTGGGCCTTTTCTGTGCCAGCAAGTCCGAGGCCATTGCAGAAGAGTACTACCGCTCGGCGATAGAATTAAGGCCGCTTTCCGTTGAGGCCCACTACAACTTGGCCATGCACTATCAGGAACTTGGGGCATTGGAAGATGCCTTGGCCACATATGACCGCATCTTGGAATTGGACCCGGATAACGCCACAGCCCCTTTCAATCAAGGTTACATCTACCTCGAGTACCGGCAAGATTATGTCAAAGCTTTGGAGGCCTTTTCTTCAGCCATTGAGCGGTTGCCCAATTACCAGCAAGCCTTCTTCAATCGGGGCCTAGCCCATGAGAGCTTGGACCAATTGGAAGAGGCACTCAGCGACTACGATGCGGCCTTGGCCATCAAACCCGATTACACAGAAGCGGCACTTGCGAAAAGCCGTGTGCTCAGAGGGCAAAATTGAATTCACGAGGGCGTGCTGATCGGGCGTATCTTCGCCGGCTTAATTCGCGCCCCGACTCATGAAACTCGCCCTTTTTGACTTTCGCCAGACCGTAGACTACAAGCTCGAAATTCTCAGCGGACTTACGGTCGCATTGGCCCTAATTCCTGAGGCCGTTGCCTTTGCCTTGATTGCTGGACTCAGCCCACTCACGGGATTGTATGCTGCCTTTGTCGTGGGGTTGGTGGCGAGTGTATTGGGCGGCCGGCCGGGCATGATTTCCGGTGCGACGGGGGCAGTGGCTGTCGTGATCGCGGCCTTGGTTTCCTCGCACGGCGTGGAATACGTCTATGCCACCATCATTCTTGCGGGAATTTTCCAGCTTGGGGCAGGATTCATGAAGTTAGGAAAGTTGATGCGTTTGGTGCCACAACCTGTCATTTTTGGGTTTGTCAACGGTTTGGCGATCATCATAGGTGGATCTCAAATCAGCCAATTTCAATCCGGTGACGGCCACTGGCTGCACGGGCAGGACTTGATGGTTTTCGGTGGATTGGTGGCGTTGTCTATGGCAATCATTGCTTTTTTACCAAAACTAACCAAGGCCGTACCCAGCGGCTTGACCGCC
>DAISXU010000115.1:0-6721 GCA_036825655.1 Flavobacteriales bacterium
TTGATTTTGCTGGATTAATTTGAGTGCAATTGCATGTTTGTCATGTGTGTGAAACGAATTAAACCACAATTTCAGAGCGGTTGATTTTGAAGGGGTTTAGATTCGCTTCGAACCTTTAATCATTCAACATGAACAGTAAATTTTCATGGCTCTTTGGAGTCTTTCTGGCGAGCATCGTGTTCGCCGGATGCAAGTCAAGTCAGTCCGCTGCGCCGACCTTGGCCGGTTGCACGGATCCACTTGCTGGCAATTACAATTCACGAGCGAACAGCGACGATGGATCGTGCACCTATGACAACATCCAAACGGGTTACTTCTGCACCCAGCAGGATTTGGCCCGGCTAACGTTGGGCATGTCAAAAACGGCTGTCAAGAATGCCTTGGGTGTCTATCCTTGGGAGATTTACGGCGCTGAGGATGGCTGTGAAGTTCATGTTTACCGCGTGAAAAATGCAAAACAGCAGGTGGATGTTCAAAATTGGGAAAGGAACCAGGCTTATCCGACGAGCAGTTATGTTTTTGAAGATGAGCATCAAGACATGCACCTTTTCTTCAAAGGCAACATGTTGACGAGCATCTTGTCGGAGCGTGCTGCTTCTGGTCTTGTCGAGGACTTAGCATGCATAGCCAATGACATGGCTTCTCTTTGTGGGGTGGACGCGGCTGGCATTTCATATGTCGGGTGCACGAATTCCCTTGCCATGAACTATGCCCCCAATGCCACCACAGACGATGGTTCATGCACTTACCTAGGAGGGTGCACCGATCCAGGAGCGTCCAATTATTCGAGCGATGCCGTGCGCGATGACAACAGTTGTGTCTATGTAGGTTGCAACGACCCAAGGGCTACCAATTATAACCCTCGTGCGATGCACAAGCAATCGGAGTGTGAGTACTGCCCATGCGATACGCAGGAGTATTTCTACATCATGAGTGATGCGCCGGGTTGTTCGGATCCTTGCATCAAAGTGAAGCGCAACAGCGAAACAGCTAAGTCATTTGAGAACGAATGCACTTGGTGTCAGATGATCGACCAAGCTGGTCCAGCCAGCCTGCAGATTGAGTTGAAAAACGTTGATATGAATTAATGCCATGAAATCGAATCAAAACATAACATGGGGATTGCTGAAATCCCGAATGGCGACGCTTGCCTTCATGGCTGTGGGATTGAGTTTGTCTAGCGCTGCTCTTCAGGCGCAAGACAAAATGTCCTTGGATTTGTACACCACAGTGGACCGGTTGTTTGATCTGGAGAAGGGAATGACCCTTGAGACGGTGGTGTCTACCCTGCAATGTGAGCCGCATGCACTCTTGCAGCATACCGAAGATGGGTACTTGATGCTCGAGTGGAGGTATTTGCACAAAGACCGTTGGATTTCAGCTGAGCAGTCAGAACAGGCAAACCACAGGATGGATGGCGACGAGTTTTGGGTTGCTCCATCGAGCGTTTACTTGATGTTCAATAACAACCACGAATTCGTGAATTACATCACGGAGGAGGGCTTGGGCCGCGCCCGCGATGCATACACGTGGCAGGCTACCTCTGCGGCCGTTGGGTCAATCCGCAGCGAATGCAAAGCGTGCGAGGTCTCATTGCCAGCGTCTTTTGCACCTGAAGCACCCGCAGCCGATGAAGAGGCTGAGGAGCAGCCTGCAGGCCGACTGGGCGGATTGCTTGGTGGTGCCATGGGGGGCGATGATGGTGATTCAGATGAAGCACCGACCGGACTAGCCGGTCGCCTCAACGGAATCAGTTCTTCCCTTCGCGGAGGAGAGTGATTCGCTGATGAATCAGAGGAAAGGGGGGCTTCGGCTCCCCTTTTTTGTGCCCTACGAGGGAAGCAGTTGGTGCGTGCAGGGAGGAAGTGCAAGGCGCAGCTTGAACGGTATGTCCTTCCGTTCCGCTTGGATTAACCCTCCTGAAACACCCGTATGCAGTCAATCACCATTTCTTGAGGGAAGGTGGTTGTTCCATCAGGATACCCCGGCCAGTTGCCACCTACAGCGATGTTCAAAATGAAGAAAAATGGTGCGTTAAAAGGGTAGGGCTGGCCGTTCATTTGGCCCGAATTAATCGAGTAAAAGGGCACATTGTCCATCATCCAAGTGATTGAATTCGGCTGCCAATCAATGGAGAAGAGGTGGAAGGCATCGCTGAAGGTCTGGCCAGCGGGCAAACTGATGCTCGAACCATCGTATTGATGCACGGAAAAACTGCTGCCCCAATGTGCAGTGCCGTGGGTGGTTTGAGGCTGATGTCCGACCAATTCCATGATGTCGATTTCCCCGCATGCCGGCCATCCAACGGCGTCAATGTTCGCACCCAACATCCAAATAGCGGGCCAAATTCCTTGGCCTTGAGGAAGCTTTGCCCGAACATCAATTCTGCCGTATTGAAACTCTTGGAGTCCAGACGTCTTCATTCGAGCTGAAGTGTATCCATCCGATGTTTGGCGTGCTGTGATGGTCAAAAAACCATCAGCTACACTGCTGTTGAGTGGCGAATTTGTGTAATTCTGCCATTCATTGTTCCCCCAGCCGGAAGCGCCTAAATCGTAAGTCCAGTTGCTCGGGTTGATGGTGCTTCCGTTGAATTCTTCTTCCCAAACCAATGTCATTCCGGGATAGCTTTCAGGAGCAACACAGACATCGCCGCCCACTTCTTCATTGGGGTCAATGACGCGAGTGAATGTGAGCGTGAAATACAAAGCCGCAGGATCGCAATTGGCATCGTCGCCTTGCGCATGAAGAATGAGCGTGGTGCTCGTGAGACTTACAATGTCATAGACCAATCCAGCATCGGTCACGCCCATGAACGGACAGGCACAACCTCCAGTTCCTGTTCCCAGCTGAAATGCGTCCTCTCCGCTCGTCCCTCCACTAGGCAGGAATGTGTAGGTTGTGCTGCCACACCCGTAACCTTGCTCTGCGTAATCAGCGAATGAATTGATGATGGAACCGTTGTAATCCGTGGTCAGGGTTCCGTCTTCTTGAAAGGTGTAAAAGTCATCGTATTGAGCGGCTTGCAGGCCAAAGGCATCGCTCGTAAACCACTCCGTGCTGTAGGCAGTGGGACCTACGCCCACGGCGCCTGCCTCAGAGGTCAGCCTCCAGGTTCCGAGAAGCAACTCAGGGTATGCGTTGTTACCCCCGCATACGCCCAAGGCATCGAGGTACTCACACGCCACAGAAGGATTCGCATCGTAATTGCAAGCATCGGTGTCAATGCACACATCGGACCCATCCCAAACCCCATCCATGTCGCTGTCAAATTGACCGAAAACGCTCAACACCCCGAGCACGTCGGATACGCCAATCATGTAATCGGATTCGACATCGGGTTGCCAGCCGCAGTCGTTTTGAGCTTGAATTCCGCTGAAAATGAAGCAGATAATTGCCGGTAGGAACGCCCGAAGGCACGTGTAATTCATCCCTACAAGATACTGCAATCCCGCCAAGAACTAACCAGCCCACAAGGTCTCTGCTAAATGCCTCATGGTGAATTGGGCCTCTTTTCAGGCTTCACTCATCCAAAAGAGCATCAAAAATTCCTTCGAGCTCCTCTTCTGTCATTCCTTCGAAGAGGTCTTCGAAATTCAAACAAATCAACTCCCAACGTGTGGCTTGATCTTGCAGTGCGAGCATCGCAATCTCATCTGGAGATGTTTCCATGATGTAATCTGGCCAATGCTCAACCCTCGTTACACCTGGTTCGAGGGTGATCCAATCGCCATCATCTTCCAACTCATCCGGGTTTTCTGCGTAGATGATTTCGGATAAATAAATGGCATCCTCCATCTTGTTGTAAATGAGGTGTCCTCCAAGGTCAGCAGCCTCCTGCCAAATGCCAGGTTCGCTATCAAGATCCATGGCGCTCCACATCTCCTCAGTCACAGATACCTCCGTGCAGGATTCAGGTTCGCAGCCATTGACCACAAGAAGTCTGACTTCGGCATCGCAGCCGAAGAGGGCCAACACAAGGGCGAGTAAGGGAAGGGTGGTTTTCACAGGGTAAATTTTGAAGCAATATAGCCTCAAGATAAGAGCAAGGCAAATGCAATGGAAACGGCCCCGGTACCCCCTCGAGCTGTAATGAGTTTTTTTTCTGCGCTTCTTGGATCAGGAATCCACGTGCATTCGATTTTTTCAGAGCGTCCCTCTTCCAATCCCATGGATCTTTTGAACATGCCAAACCAATCCATTGCTGTTATTTCTTGTCCACCAAGGTCTGCGACCTGAGGTCGTGTTGGGCACGGGGAAAGTGAGTAGTTTCCACGATGCTTCCAAGATCGCAATGGAGCGAAAGTTGAGTAACGGGCAGGGGGTGAGGGAGTCCCGGATTTGGACTAACTTCGCGGGCTCAACCTGACACATCGGAATATGGCTAAAGACCTCCTCAAAGGCAAGAAGGGCATCATTTTCGGAGCCCTCAACGACCAAAGCATTGCTTGGAAAACCGCGCTGCAGGCGCACGCTCAAGGCGCTGAAATCGTGCTGACGAACGCCCCTGTGGCGATGCGGATGGGGGAAATCCATGACCTTGCCAAGCAGATTGGCGATGCTCCAGTCATCCCGGCGGATGCCACAAGCGTCGAGGATTTGACGAAGCTGTTCGAAGGCGCCATGGAGCACTTCGGCGGAAAAGTCGACTTCGTCTTGCACAGCATTGGCATGAGCCCGAACGTGAGGAAGGGCAAGCATTACACGGACATCAATTACAACTGGTTGCAGACCACGCTGGACGTGAGCGCGATCAGTTTGCACAAAACATTGGCCGTGGCGAAAAACCTCGATGCCATCAACGAATGGGGCAGTGTTGTGGCGCTGACGTACATCGCGGCGCAGCGGATTTTCCCGGATTACGGAGACATGGCCGACGCGAAGAGCCTGCTCGAGAGCATCACCCGCAGCTTCGGGTACCACTACGGCGTGGCAAAGAAGGTCCGCGTGAATACCGTGAGTCAAAGCCCGACCGTCACCACGGCAGGGAGTGGCGTCAAGGGCTTCAACGAGTTCGTGTCGTACAGCGAATCGATGTCGCCGCTCGGCAATGCGGATGGATTGGCTTGTGCCGATTATTGCATCACGCTGTTCAGTGATTTGACCCGGTACGTGACCATGCAAAACCTCTTCCACGATGGCGGATTCTCCAACACGGGCGTGAGCCAGGAGGTGATTGAGAAATTTGCGCCTGAAGCCTGATTTTCTAAGCTCAAACCGCAACCCCGGCCCTTCACTTCCGTAAGGAGGTAAAACGCGAAGTGATGGAGTTGGAAGTTTTGAAATTTGGTGGGAGTTCTTTGGTCTCTGCTGCTGCCATGCAGCGGGTGACTGAAGTGCTTGTTTCCCGGAGGTCGGTGCAGCGCATTGTGGTCTGCTCAGCCATGGGAGGCGTGACCAATGAGTTGCTAGCGCTCGGTGCCGCGGCGTGCACAGGTGCTTCGGGATTGGCAGATCGCTTGACAGCCTTGGAGCATCGCCACCTCGATGCATTAAAGGAATTGGGGGTGGGAGATGCCGCGGATGAAATCCGTGAGCGCATGGAAGAACTGCAACGCCTCTTGGAAGGGGTGAGCATGCTGAGGGAGTTGAGTCCCCGCAGTTCAGATGCCTTGGTCTCCTTCGGAGAGCGATTGGCAGTGCCCATGGTGGTTGCCTTGCTGCGCAATTCGGGCATGAGGGTGAGGCGAGTGGATGCCCGCGAGTGGATTGCTACCGATGACCAGTTTGGAGCGGCTGAAGTGGATTGGGTTGCGACCCAAACAGCGATTCAGTCAGGTGTTGCATCGGATGCGGACTTTGAGGTATTGATCCTGGAGGGATTCATTGGCCGAAGCCCAAATGGCGAAACGACGACGTTGGGAAGAGGAGGAAGCGATTACACCGCATCCCTTGTCGCCCGTGCGGTTGGAGCAAGGTGCATGGAAAAATCCACGGACGTTGCTGGCATGATGACGGCCGATCCGCGTTTGGTGCCAGAAGCCCAAATCATCGAGACCATGAGCTACGAGGAGGCGATGGAACTGTGTCATTTCGGTGCCAAGGTCATTTACCATCCGACGATTGAGCCGCTGCGTGAAGCAGGAATTCCGTTGATTGTGCGCAGCACCTTCGATGGGGATGCCCCTGGAACCCGAATTGTAGCCCAGCCAGAAAAGCCCGCAGTTGTTCGAGCGCTCTCGAGCATCAGTGACCTGGTCCTGATTACCTTGGTGGGCGGCAGCATCATGGGGCGACCAGGCTTCTCACGGCGGGTTTTCACGGCGCTTGCTCAAACTTCGGTGAACGTGGTTTTCATTACTCAAAGTTCGTCCGAGCACACCTTGAGTCTCGGGATATCGGATGCGGACCGGGCGCGTGCGGCAGCGGCTTTGCAGGAAGAATTTGATGCGGACATGGCGTTAGGTCGCTTGGAGCCACTCGAAATAGAAGACGGATTGAGCATCATTGCGCTCGTCGGCGGGGGGATGAAATCTGCCGCTGGAGTCAGTGGAAAGGCATTCGCCGCATTGGGCCAGGCGAAAGTGAACATTCGCGCCATAGCGCAGGGCTCGACGGAGCGCAACATCAGCATCGTGGTAGCGACCTCCGACGTGGCAAAGGCGCTTCGGACGGTGCACCGTTCATTTTTCGACAACGGTGTCCATCGCTTGAATTTGCTGTGCATGGGCACGGGGCAGGTGGGGGCGGAATTGCTAAACCAAATCCAATCCACACAGAT
>DAISXU010000116.1:0-6704 GCA_036825655.1 Flavobacteriales bacterium
TGAAGCGTTGGAGAAGTACGGAAAATCGTTCCATTAACAACGTTCAAGTCGTTGTTTCGCCGGTGGAGGATTTGAACATAAAAGTCAGTGGCGGTTTTGATTACCTCCACCTTCGGGATGACCAGTACAATCCGGGAGGCTTGTCCATCACGACCGACTTGGGCAGCGCCAACCGCTACGCGAATTACGTTTTGAATTGGAATTCAAGCGCAACAGCTGATTACTACCTGGAGCTGGACGATGCTCAAAGCCTGTCCTTTCTATTGGGTACGGAATTCCAGCGCACCGACAATTATGGGTACAGCCTGTATTACCCCGATGTGGCTGGCCCCGTGTTCGAAGTGGATTCGTTGCTCACGGATGCAACCACAGTGAATCGCACCCAAAACAACCCAAGCCAGCACAGCTTCTTGTCCTACTTCGGGCGGGTCAACTACACCTTGAAAGACCGGTATTTCTTCCAAGGAACAGCCCGCGTAGATGGCAGTTCTCGCTTTGGACGGGACAACAGGTATGGTTTCTTCCCATCGCTTTCTGCGGGTTGGGTGATTTCCGATGAGGACTGGTTCCATGCAGAACAAGTCAGCTTCCTCAAGTTCAGAACGAGTTGGGGCCGTACAGGGAATGCCGCCTTACCGGATTATGCTCGGTTTGGGACCTACTCTGCCCGCGACAACGGCATTACCTACGCGGCAGACTCGATCTTGTTCCCTCTTCAGCCAGAAAACCCCACCTTGAGGTGGGAGACCTCGCGCACCTTGGACGCTTCCATCGAAGTGGGACTTTGGGATGACCGCATCAGTCTTGAACTCGCGGGTTACCATAAGCTCTCTCGGGATGTCTTGATGAATGTGAGTACACCGGCAAGCACGGGCTTCACGAACTATTGGGACAACGTGGCAACGATCCTGAATCGTGGCTTGGAGTTTTCCATCAAGTCCCGCAACCTCGTGGGGGTTTTTGAATGGACGACAGACTTGAACCTCGCTCGCAACTACAATGAACTGGTTGACATCGGCAATTACACGCCAGATGCCGTCAGCGGCGGCACCAATGATTCTCGGGTCATTGTTGGAAGTCCCGTCGGATCATTTTACCTCGTAGAGCACAGCCACGTCGACTCCGAAACTGGGTTGCCCGTTTACTTGGATTTGGATGGAAATGAGACGTACGATTACAACAACGACATCCGGAAGTACGTCGGAGATGGATTGCCGGAACTCATTGGGGGAATGAACAATTCCTTCCGCTGGAAAAATTGGGACTTGAGCGCGCTCGCCACCTTCAGCTTTGGAGCGAAAATTTTCGACTCTTCGGCCAAGCGTCAATTGGGCGTAGTAAGTGGGTGGAACATGCGTACTGAGAAACTGGATCGATGGCGTCAACCAGGTGATGAAGCCACATACCCGCGCCTGACACTGGATGAAACAACCTACAGCCTGCCCTCGGGATTCCCTTGGTGGAATACCAGCCTGTTCGTTTACGATGCCTCTTATTTGCGGTTGCGCAATTTAACCTTAGGATACAACGTACCTCAATTCCAGGCCGCTGGTCGCAATTTCAATAGCTTTCGAATCGCACTGAATGCCACCAACGTGTTCACCATCACCAACTTCCCTGGCCTTGACCCCGAGGTTGTCCGAGATTTTGAAAATGCCCAGGACCGGAACATGAGCCCCAACGTCACCTACCTCACCCCTCCTCAAGAACGGGCGTTCACGTTGAGCATCACGACTAACTTTTAAAGCACATCCATGAAACTCCCAACCTACCTTCTCGCAGGAGCCCTACTCCTTGGATTGGCCTCATGTGATTCCATGCTTGACTTCGAGCCCGGTGATGTCATCCTGGCAGAAGACGCCATCCAAACTTCGGATGACCTCCAGCGCTTGCTGGTCAGCTCGTATGATGTCCTCGCGAATCTCTATGGTGGCCGCGTTCAAATCATCAATGAATTGCGCGGTGACAATTTTGGTTCCCCAGACAACAGCTTGGATTTCAATGCGGTTTACAACCGAGAAACCACCTTCTTTACAGGCATCAATGGCGGAACCTACACGGATTTCTACTACGCGATTTACCGTTCCAATGTGATGATTGAAAACTTCGAGTTGGTGTCAGACCTCACGGAGGCTGAACGCACCCGGATGGAAGCCGAAGCACGGTTCATTCGTGCAGTTTGCCACTGGGGGGCCGTTAAACTATTTGCTCAGCCATA
Organism: Flavobacteriales bacterium; assembly: GCA_036825655.1. Classification (GTDB taxonomy): domain Bacteria; phylum Bacteroidota; class Bacteroidia; order Flavobacteriales_D; family Sanyastnellaceae; genus JALQTD01. Next base: position 2,219 of record DAISXU010000116.1, read on the forward strand.
TGGCTACACTCCAGACAATTCGCATTTGGGCGTACCCTTGCGTTTGGAAACCTCGCAAGACCCTCTTCCGCGAGCTACGGTTGGCGAAGTCTACGCAGCTGTTGTGGAAGATTTGGAATTTGCAGCCGCTAACCTTCCTGCGGAAAATGGAGTGTATGCGACCTCTTGGGCTGCGAAGGGGTATCTGGCCCAAATTCACTTCTTGATGCTCAATTGGTCCGAAGCCGCAAGCTACGCTTCCGAAGTCATCGCATCGGGCGCGTTTCAATTGGATGGCGATTTGGACCGATTTGAAACTGACGTGATCAATGCGGAGACCGTGTTTGGCATCATCAGTCGCATCCAAGACAACCGGAGCACATGGTTCCGGGACAACTTGCGAAGCGACAACAACCCATCGCCACAACTCAGCTTCAGCGAAGAATTTAACTTTTTCATGAGCCTTTCAGGTGCTGGTGATGCTCGCTCTAATTGGATTAACAATACAGGGACACGGTTTTTGTGCAACCGTTTCAATGAAAAGGAGTACTTCAACGTGCCCTTGGTGCACCTCACTGGCCTCCACCTCGTTCGCGCGGAGGCGCTGGCAGAACAGGGAATTGACCTGGCGACGGCCATATCGGACATCAATGCCATCCGCGATCGCGCGTACGGCACAGGTGCGAATGACTTATCAGAAACGGCCACAGCTGAAGAAGTGCGCGACGCCGCGCGAGATGAATTTCGGAAAGAAACCATTTGCGAAGGGCAATGGACAGACCAATTGGTCCGCCGAGGTGTCATGGGAGAAGCGATTGAAATTCGGGGAGCTCCCTGGGACTGCCCGGGCATGGCTCTGCAATTCTCTAACTCTGAAACGACATCAGCAGGATTCGTGTTGAACGAAGAAGGCGGTTGCCTCTAAAATTGAATGATGATGAAATACTTGAATCAAAACCTTGTAGGGTGGGCAGCAGGCGTCACGCTTGCTGTGCTCCTCGTTGCGGGGTGTAAGCCCGAAGTTTGTGGAGAGTTGGGTGAGCCATTCGACAAAATCGAAGGCATGACTGGCACGTGGCAATTGACTTCATTCTCGCAAAAAGATTTGAACAGCCCGGTGAAGGAAGTTCGGGATTTGAGCTCCTTTTACATCGATGGCATCACCACTCCTTTGGAATTGACTTTCACCGCTGACGGGACTTACGCTGTTGCCCTGGAAATGGGGAAAAATTACTTTGGCGATGGCGGCATGTGGTCCTTTGATGATCCAAATTTCCCTACATACCTCGAGCTGTATTCTTCTGACACGTTGGTGTACAACCTCGGAGGAATCGTTCGTCCATTTGATAACGAATTGAATATCGAATACCGCAGGGAATGCTCCAGCACTCCCACTGTTGTGTACACGTTCTCATTTAACCGCCAGAACTGATTCGCTATGATGAAGCACTTATTCAGCTTATTGGTCCTCTTGACCCTGGTCCAATTGGGATCGGCGCAAAAAGCATATGTCTTGCCTTCTCCCACCGATGCCAATGCGGAAATGACCTTGTACATCGACATGGCCCAGTCGGAAGATGGCATCCAAAACAATGGGTTACGTGCCATTCTTGAAGCGTTTCCGGACACCTCTGTTTACCTCTGGACTTGGCAGCCCGCTGGTCCTGCCGCTGGAAATGGCGACTGGAATGCCTCCGCCGATCACCAACAGTTAACCAAGGTAGGAAACCTCCTGTATTCCATGACTTTTGTCCCCACAGAATACTATGGCGTGGACGGACCGCAGCTCTTTGCTCAGGGCATTTCTTGCTTGGCCAAATTGCAGAACGGAGGCACGATGGATGGCTTCGAATTCGAGGCCAAAAGCGAGGACATGCACGTAGATATCATCCCGAAACTCTGTTCCGCTCGGATTTGTGTTTTCCCAGAATTGAGGGAGGAGGATGACTTTCTAAGCATCACCTACGACAACAACCAAGAGGCCTACGAAGGACTTCAAAACATGGGCTCGGATGAATGTTACTTGTACGCTTTGGCGAAAGTGGATTTGTTCAACAGTTATGAATACGTGGCCACAACTGCGGTCACGAGCACGCCAGAACTCCAAATGACCGACCTAGGAGATGGGATGTTTCGCCTGACCTTTATACCGGAGGACTTGTTCGCTGGCCTGATCGGCGAAGACGAATCCATCCAAGAACTTTGGTATTACATCCTGCGTCCAGGATTCACTTACCCTCCAGGCCCCCCTCCCTTTGAGATCATCAGTTTTCTCAATTGCGATTGAACTCCTGAGCGGACGGCTGTAGTCGTCCGTTCTCATTCCTCAACGATACCATGCGCCATTCCATTCTCCTTTGTCTTCTGATCTTGGCAGTTGGGTGTGTCATGTCCGACGTAACGGATCACCATTCCTCGAATCGCGCTCCTCATGCGCTGCCTTGGTTGCCCATTACTTTGAACCCCGACACGACCTTGGTCCCCGTGCGCGACTACCTTTTGCCCACTGAAGAACTTGAACGAGTCGAATGGGAAGATGGCAGCGTCATCGAAGTGATGGATGGAAACATGATCCTCACGCAACAACCCAATCGGGGCATGGGATTCCTGTCCTTGTGGACCAATGGGAGTGCACGGCAAGTGCCCATTTTCAGGTCGCGCTTGGTGAAGGTCGAATATGAATTGGGGCCATTTTACATGGCTGTCGAATCACCCAAAATCAAAGGCAGTTTCACGGGGTGGTCCCCCCTTCCCTTAGATGGACCAGAGGGGAGGATGACACGGGTTTTTTACCTGCCACCAGGAAGACACGCCTACCAAGTAGAGATGAACGGAGAGTGGAAGGCAGAACCGGGGAAACCGGCAGAGCCCAACGGATTTGGGGCTTTCAACTCCATTTTGGAGGTGCCAGAAAACGGTGATGCTCCTGCCCTTTCAGTGGAGCACCATTGGGCCACCGAATTCACCAATGACCTCGAATTCAAAGCCACTCCTGGTGCGCTCGTTTATGGCTGGTGGGAAAACCACCTCTTTGCAGTGACTGAGGTTGACAGCACTGGTGAAGGGACCCTTCGTGTGCCTGCTGCTGCATATGACCAAAAACGCACCCACCTGCGCATTTGGGTTGCCAACGAGCAAGGGGTGAGCGCTTCTTCCTTGATCCCGCTTGAATTTGGGAAGCCCATCGAGAACCCTGGGCTCTTGACCCGAGATGACCGCCAGGCAATGATCATGTATTTTTTGATGATTGACCGGTTTTCCAACGGTGATGAGTCCAACGACCAGCCTGTCGCAGACCCGCGCATTCATCCGCGTGCCAACCACCAAGGTGGAGACTTTGCGGGAATTCAATCCGCCATCAAGTCGGGCTATTTCGAGTCCCTGGGAGTGAATACGGTTTGGGTCTCCCCCATCGTCACCAATCCTGACAGTGCCTTTGGGTGGTGGTCAGACCCCGCAACAGATGTGACGAGCGCATTCAGTGGTTACCATGGTTACTGGCCTATACGAAGCACTGAAACGGACCGGCGGTTTGGGTCCCTGGAAGAATTCACGCACTTAGTAGATGAAGCACACGACCACCACCTCAACGTCCTCGTTGACTACGTGGCCAATCATGTGCACCAAGAGCACCCAGCCTATCAACAGCATCCAGAATGGGCTACGTCATTGCATTTGCCCGATGGCAGGGAAAACACGCAATTGTGGGACGAGCAGCGTTTGACAACTTGGTTCGACACCTTCATGCCAACGCTTGACTTTTCAAAACCCGAAGTGGTTGAGGCAATGACAGACAGCGCTGTTTGGTGGATTGCTAACACCGAAATCGATGGATTCAGGCACGATGCCACCAAGCACATTCCAGAAGATTTTTGGCGTGTCCTAACATCCAAAATTCGCATCCAAACGCAGGATGAACGGAACGTTTTTCAAATTGGAGAGACCTACGGCAATCCGCAGCTAATCAATTCGTACCGCTCGAATGGCATGCTTGATGCTCAATTCGACTTCAACCTTTATGACGACATGGTGGTGGCATTTGCTCAGGATGACGCCACTTTCGACGGGCTCATCGAAGAAGGTCGGCAAAGCCTGGACACCTATGGTGCGCATCACCTCATGGGCAACATCACCGGAAACCAAGATCGCCCTCGATTCACCTCCCTGGCCGAGGGTGCTGTGGCCATGGACGAAGACGCTAAGTTCGCAGGTTGGACAAGGAACATACAACACCAGGGCGAGGATGGGCATGCGAAGATGCAGCTGTTAATGAGTTACCTTTTCAGCATTCCCGGTGTGCCTTGCATCTATTATGGAGATGAATTCGCTGACGTTGGCGGAAATGACCCCGACAACCGCAAAATGATGAGGTTCACCGGTCTTTCGGAGAAAGAACGTGAAACAAGAAGCCAGGTGGCTGATTGGGCCAGGTTGCGCACGAGCCGCATGAGCATGATGTATGGATCAACGGACTACGAAGAAGTTGCTCCAGGTTGCTTGCAAATCA
>DAISXU010000117.1:0-6695 GCA_036825655.1 Flavobacteriales bacterium
CACACTGTCCTAAATTCGCCGCATGTCAAAAGATCACAACGAGTGGATGCCAATGGACCTTTCTGGAAAAACAGCAGTCGTTTGTGGCTCAACCCAAGGGATTGGCTGGGCTGCCGCTTCGCATCTCGCCGGATTGGGCGCTCGAATCATCCTCCTTGCACGCAATGAGCAAAAGCTTCAAGCAGCACTCTCGCAACTGCCAGAGAAAGCGAGTCATGGATATGCCGTTGCAGATTTTAGCAAGCCGACCCATGTTCAAGATGCAATTCAAGGAATTGTGGAAAAGGAAACCGTACACATTTTGGTCAACAACACCGGAGGCCCTGCTGGCGGCCCCATTGTGGAAGCGGACATTGACGCCTTTCGCGCAACTTTTGAGCAGCACCTCATTTGCAACCAGATTCTCGCCCAGTCTGTATTGCCCGGAATGAAGGCGGCCGGATATGGAAGAATCATCAATGTCATCAGCACGAGTGTAAAACAACCTCTCCCCAATTTAGGCGTGAGCAATACCATCCGAGGCGCTGTCGCCAGTTGGGCCAAAACATGGGCCAATGAAGTGGGTGTTCATGGCATTACCGTCAACAATGTGCTACCTGGAGCTACTAACACCGCCCGGCTTGATCAAATCATCGAGAACAAATCCACCAAGACCAACACTCCCTCCGATGCGATTCGCGCTCAGATGGCAAATGCCGTGCCCATGAAACGGACTGGCAATCCCGAAGAAATAGGGCGCGCAATCGCTTTTTTAGCCTCGCCCTCAGCGAGTTACATTTCTGGTGTGAATTTACCCGTGGATGGTGGCCGAACTTCTTCCTTGTGAATTAGATTTGCAGCGCTAACGTTAATATACACGTTGATGACCCATTCTATTCACGAGCAGGTGCAGAACTTCATGAATGAAGTCACCGCTCAAAATCCGCATGAACCTGAGTTCATCCAAGCGGTACAAGAAGTTGCCGAAACTGTCATTCCATTCATTGCTGATCATCCCAAGTATGCTGAGGAAAAAATCCTGAGACGCATGGTTGAGCCTGAGCGTGTCATCATGTTCCGGGTGCCTTGGAATGACGATAACGGGAATGTACAAATCAATCGCGGGTACAGGGTTGAATTCAACTCTGCAATCGGTCCCTACAAAGGAGGTCTTCGCTTTCACCCCACTGTCAACTTGAGTGTTCTCAAGTTTTTGGGATTTGAACAAGTATTCAAGAACAGCTTGACTACCCTTCCATTGGGAGGAGGAAAAGGTGGTTCAGACTTCAACCCCAAGGGAAAGTCCGATCGGGAAGTAATGCAATTTTGCCAAAGCTTCATGACCGAACTCGCTCGGCACATTGGTCCCAATACAGATGTTCCTGCGGGTGACATTGGCGTTGGAGGACGCGAAATTGGCTACATGTTTGGCCAATACAAGCGCCTGCGAAATGAATTCACAGGTGTCTTGACTGGGAAAGGCCGGAATTGGGGAGGATCCCTGATTCGACCGGAAGCCACTGGATATGGTGCGGTCTACTTCGCCGCCGAAATGCTCGGTTCCAAAGGTTTGGACCTCGCTGGCAAAAAGGTTGTCATTTCCGGATCAGGCAATGTGGCACAATATGCTGCTGAAAAAGTGATTCAGATGGGAGGGAAAGTGCTGACGATGTCAGATTCCGGAGGATTCGTTCATGACCCCAACGGAATTGACGAAGCGAAATTGACGTGGATCAAAGACTTGAAAAATGGCCGCCGCGGGCGCATTTCGGAATACACCGACGCGCATGCTGGGTCTAGTTTCCACGCCGGAGAGCGACCATGGGGGATCCCATGTGATGCCGCATTTCCTTGTGCCACCCAAAATGAGCTGGAAGCTGCAGATGCGTTGAAGCTCATTGCCAATGGCTGCGAGGTCGTTGCGGAAGGGGCTAATATGCCCAGCACTCCAGAAGCCATTGAGGCGTTTCAAGAAGCAAAAGTCCTCTTCGCCCCGGGTAAGGCCTCGAATGCTGGCGGTGTAGCCACCAGTGGACTGGAAATGTCACAGAACAGCTTGCGATTGAGCTGGTCAAGCGAAGAGGTTGACCAACGGCTGCTCACCATCATGAAAGACATTCACAAACAATGCGTCGAGTACGGCACAGATGAGAGTGGCTATGTCGATTATGTGAAGGGAGCAAACATTGCTGGTTTTGTGAAAGTCGCGGATGCGATGATCGATCAAGGCATCGTCTAAACAACATCGGATAAGGCGTTATCTTTGACGCATGATTACCGGATTCCAACACCTGCACAGCGCCATGCGTTGGGTTGTGCTCGCACTCTTAGTCGTCACCATCTTTAAAGCATGGTCAGCCAAACGTAACGCAAGCGGTTTCTCCGCGGGCCAGGCTAAGCTCGGTTTATTTTCGATGATTAGCCTGCATATTCAATTACTCCTTGGTCTGGCACTTTATTTTATGAAGGGATGGGCAAGCATGTTGGGCACACCCGGTGTTATGTCGTCCACTGTCATGCGGTTTTTCGCAGTGGAACACCTCGTTGGGATGTTAATTGCCATTGTGTTCGGCACCTTGGGACATAGTTTGGTCAAACGCGCCAGTACCGATGAATTGAAAAATCGGCGCCAATTTCGCTATTTCCTCATCGCGCTCGTGATCATCATTGCGAGCATTCCTTGGCCCATCCGACCGGGTTTTGAGGCTTACGGCTGGTTTTAAGTTTGTGGAATACAGGACATTGAATCGCACAGCACTGCTTTTGGGCATTTTGTCCCTGTTTCTGTTTGCACAGTGCGGGGAAGAAGCGTCACCTGCCGCTGAATCTGCCGTTGGGTCACAGCCCTCTATCGCCGCAATCCAGCGCGCCTATACCATGAAGTGTTCTTTGTGCCATGGCAACGATGGAAAGCTCATGGCATCAAAAGCCCCCGACCTGTCCCTGTCCACGATGACCTTAGAAGAACGCGTCGCCATCATCACGTATGGCAAGGGCACGATGCCCCCGCAGAAAGGAATTCTCGATGCGAATACCATTCGAGGGGTTGCAGCGTACATTGAAGAATTCAGGGACTAACGAAACCATGCTGGACAAAAAAAAATCCCATTCAACAGCGCCGGAACCCGAAACGTGCATTTTGATCGGACTGGTCACGGGACGTGAATCACGCGACACGGTGGACGAACACCTGCAAGAATTGGCCTTTTTGGCAACAACCGCTGAGGCGACTTCGCTCCGAACCTTTATCCAAGGGCTGGACCGTCCGGATACACGAACATTTGTCGGCAGCGGCAAACTTCAAGAAATCAAAGAGTTCGTCGAAGAGAAAGATGTGGACATGCTCATTTTTGATGACGAGCTGAGCCCTACTCAACTGCGCAACATCGAGCGCGAAATACCCGACCGAAAAATCCTGGATCGCCCCAATTTAATTTTGGATATTTTTGCGCAGCGCGCACGGACGGCACACGCAAAGACCCAAGTGGAATTGGCCCAATACCAGTACCTCCTGCCTCGCCTCACCAACATGTGGACCCACCTGCAAAAGCAGAAAGGAGGCATCGGCATGAAGGGGCCCGGTGAAAAAGAAATTGAGACGGACCGCCGGATCATTCGCGATCGCATTTCGCACCTCAAAAAGGAACTGAAATCCATCGACAAGCAAATGTCAACCCAACGCGGAAACCGCGGTGCTTTGGTGCGCGTCGCGCTCGTGGGCTACACCAATGCTGGAAAGAGCACCTTGATGACTTTGATGTCCAAGAGCAAGGTTTTTGCCGAAGACAAGCTGTTCGCCACCTTGGACACTACCGTTCGAAAAGTCGTCCTGCAAAATCTGCCCTTTTTGCTCAGTGACACCGTAGGATTCATTCGAAAACTTCCGCATCAGCTCATCGAAAGCTTCAAATCAACGCTGGACGAGACGCGGGAAAGCGATTTGCTGCTGCATGTGATCGACGTATGTCATCCTCAATTTGAAGAGCACCTCACCATTGTCGAAAGTACCCTGGCCGAGATTGGTAGCGATCACAAACCTGCCATGCTCGTATTCAACAAAATCGACCGCATGGAGGAGGAACCCTTCGGTCCCACCCGTGAAGATCAAATCGCGGGCTTGCGGGAACGATTCGAACGCGTTGACCGCCAAGTGGTATTCATTTCTGCCGCCCAAAAAATCGGAATGGAAGAACTGCGAAGCGTTGTCTTCGAAGCCGTGAAGGAAATCCACATCAAACGTTACCCCTATCACAACTTTCTCTATTGAAAGCGGCCCATCTGTAGTGGAGTTGCTCTGAGTTTGCGACCTTTGCTCCATGGCAGCCATCCGACAAGAAAAAGTAGCCGAACTCATTCGGCGAGATTTGAGCGTTTTGTTTCAGCAAAATAGCGGCTCCTGGTTTGCTGGGATGTTCATTTCCGTCACACAAGTGAGGATGTCGCCCGATTTGGGCCTGGCCAAGGTTTACTTGAGTTTCATGGCAGTGCCCGATAAAAAAATAGCTTTGGAGGCGGTAAAACAGGAAGCGTGGCGCGTACGGAAGGCATTGAGCGATAAAATTGGCAAGCAAGTGCGGGTGATTCCTGAGTTGAATTTTTATCTCGACGACAGCCTTGACTACTACGAGTCAATCAACAATGCGCTGAAAAAATAAAGCCCCGACGTGAAACTCCCTATTCGTCTTGCATGGCGCTATGCCTGGGTTCGCCGATCCAAAAGCCTTACCCACCTAATTTCGGGGATTTCTATGTTTGTTATCGCCGCTGTGACCACAGCGATGATTGCTATTCTTAGCGCATTCAATGGCATTGAAGCCGTGGTCACGGAGCTCTTCGGAACTTTGGACGCTCCCCTTGCCGTGGTGCCTGCATCAGGTTCTGAGCTACCCGCGGCTGCTGGCGATTGGATTGAAGCGACATTTGGCATTGATTCGGATGAGCCCATCGTCAACGCAGTCGCCCCCGTGATTGAGGGAGAAGCCGTCGTGTCCTGGGCGGGGAATCAACCGCAGGTGTGCGCCATTTTGGCCTTTGATTCCACCTTACTGAACGCCACGCCAATTGCCTCTTCCGTGCGATCAGGAAAGTGGAACTCCACATGGTCGCAATCCCCTGCTTGCTTGGTATTGGGTCTTGGGGTCAAAAACATCCTGGGGTTGAATTCCGTCAACGATGAAGACGAGAAGCCATCGCTTCTTCTTCGCGCCCCGATTCCCGGCAAAAAACTCACCCGTTACAAGGAAAAAGCATTTCAATCCCAACGCGCCTTTGCCTGTGATGTCTTTTCGGTCAATGCCGAAATTGACCGCAAGTACATCCTGGCTCCGATTTCGTTTGCACGCGAGTTGTTTTCAAAGGACTCAACCGTCTCACGCTACGAATTGGGTTTGGCTCCGGGCAACTCCGAAGCAGTTGCCGCCGAGGCCATTCGAAGGAAGTTGCTTGCAGATGATTTGGGCTGGGCCGTGCGCACCCGATCAGAAAAGAACAAACTGATCACCCAAACCAATCGCGCTGAAAAGTGGGCCACGTTTGTCATCTTGAGTTTCATTTTGGTGGTGGCTGCATTCAACGTGATGGCATCACTTACCATGATGTTGTTGGACAAACGACAGGACATGGAAGTGCTCAACGCCATGGGGCTTTCCGGCTGGAGACTGGAACAAGTTTTCGCCTTGCAAGGGGTCATGATCAACACCATCGGAGGGGTCATCGGCACCATCACGGGCATTCTTTTGGTCCTCGGCCAGCAGCATTATGGTTGGGTGAAACTCCACGGCTCAGTGATTCCCTCCTATCCTGTTGCCCTCGAAACAATGGATGTCTTGGGCACATTGACCATCGTGGTGATCATTGGCGGCATCGGTTCGGGCTGGATGGTGCGGAACCTCGTCCACCGATTCGTGTAATTGCGCTCCGATCGGATAGACTCAAGGGGCTTTCTCGAAAGGCATCGTTGCTAACGCGTCCAATTTGTCTCGAATTGCATCCACTTCGTCCAGTGTCACCAGGTCCAATCGATGCGATTTAAAATCCCGCAATCCTTTGAAATAATTAGCGTAATGTCGGCGCATCTCAACGATTCCCAGTCGTTCTCCTTTCCATTCGACGCCTTTGTCAAAGTGTTCCCGGGCGACAGCCACCCGTTCGCTCATGTCCGGCGATTCAAGGATTTCGCCTGTGGCCATGAAATGTTTGATTTCGCGGAACACCCACGGTGCCCCGATGCTCCCGGCCAATCATGATCCCATCAATTCCGTAACGCTCTTTGTACTCCACCGCTTTTTGAGGTGAATTGATGTCCCCGTTTCCAAATACAGGAATGTGCATCCGAGGATTGTTTTTCACCTGCGAAATGAGGCTCCAATCAGCCTCCCCTTTGTACATCTGGGCGCGGGTGCGGCCGTGAATGCTGATCGCTTTGATTCCGACGTCCTGAAGGCGCTCTGCAACTTCCACAATGAACTTGGATTGGTCATCCCAACCCAACCGGGTTTTGACCGTCACCGGAAGCGAAGTGCTGTTGACAATCTCTTTGGTCATGGCGACCATTTTGGGAATGTCTTGCAAAATCCCAGCGCCGGCCCCTTTGCACGCGACCTTCTTCACGGGGCAACCGTAATTGATGTCGATGATATCCGGACCCGCTTGCTCTGTGATCGCCGTTGCCTGGCGCATCGATTCAATCTCACTTCCGAAAATTTGAATTCCGACCG
>DAISXU010000118.1:0-6686 GCA_036825655.1 Flavobacteriales bacterium
CGGATCCGTGTGGACGCGAATAACCTCTGGACGGATGCCACCGAGGCCATTCGCCATGTGTCCGCCATTGCCGATTCCATTTGGGCGGTGGAGGAGCCGGTATCCCAGCCTTCCTTCCCAGAATTGAATGCCATCGCTCAGGCGACAGGGATTCAGGTCATTTTGGATGAGGCTGTATTGACCCAGAGCGACCTCGAGCCGTATCTCGAATGCCCCCACCGGTTTCTTCTCAACCTGCGCATTTCAAAATGCGGAGGTGCATTGTCCAGTTTAGAATTGGCCCAACGTTGCGTCGATGCTGGCATGTCCGTCATTGTGGGTGCACAGGTTGGAGAAACGAGCATGCTGTCGCGTGCTGCCTTACCTGTCGCGCAGTTCTTGGGTCCGCACTGCGTGGCGCAAGAAGGTGCCTATGGACTGCATTTGCTCCAACAAGACGTGGTGGCCAATCCTCTTCAATTCGGACAAGGCGGTGTGTTGCTACCCCCAGAGGAAATCTCAGAAGCAGGCTGGGGGCTGGAGTGCAATCTGCCGCTTCCACAGTGACCTGAGCAACCGCGTGCTTGGCAGCCGTTGGATGTTACTCAGTTCAATGGCGACTTTAATCAATCGATGATCTCAACCCGGAAAGTGTCTCCTTGTTGAATCTTTTTGACCAAGTCAATTCCTTCCGTGATCTTCCCGAAACACGTGTGGTTTCGGTCGAGGTGTGCCGTGGCTTCTCGGCTGTGAACGATGAAGAATTGGCTGCCTCCCGTATTGCGTCCCGCATGGGCCATGCTCAATACGCCGAGGTCGTGGTATTGGTTTTCACCATCCAGTTCGCAATCGATTTGATACCCCGGTCCACCGCTGCCAATGCCTTGTGGGCAGCCGCCTTGGGCAACAAAGCCTGGGATGACCCGGTGAAACTTCAACCCCTCATAGAAACCATCCTTTGCGAGCTTCACGAAATTCGCGACGGTGTTCGGGGCGTCTTGTTCAAAAAAGTCCACGGTCATCGTTCCGCGGTCGGTGGTGATTTTAGCTTGCATGCTGCAAAATTAGGCTTTCTCTTTTTCATTTCTGTGTCCGAGGCTTTGTGTGTCCGAGTTCTTGAAGGTTAAATCACTGCAATCGTGTTATTTAAAATTATTTTATCACGATAAAAGCGCTTATCTTACCCATGTGAAACATATAAATTTCAATAATGACTTTTAGATTTCAATTTTGTTTTCGATACACAGCCTGGGCGGTTGCCGTGTTGATTTTCCCCTTTACGGCTTCCGCACAGTTGGATTCGGTTGTAGTGGGTTCCAAAACCTATTTCTGGTTGGATACCGATGATCCTACCGTAAACCTCGAGTCATTCACGGCAGGAGGCAAACTCTATGTTATGACACAAGTCGATGTCGATACACTCACGGTCGGTGCGAGTCGCCTTTACTTGCGGTCAGACGGTCAGTCATGGGAGCAGCCTTCTTTTGCCTGTGGCACGGGAATTACATACCAGGGCCACTCATACAGTACCGTGCTCATGGGGACGCAATGTTGGTTTGCTGAGAACCTCAGGGCTACGTCCTATACAAATGGAGATTTAATCCCAAGTCAATTGGACGATGCAGCTTGGGGGGCAACCGCTTCGGGTGCTTCATCCGTCGTGGATGAGGGCACCCCAAGTGAGGCCGCCAACTTGGCATCCTCAGGACGCGTGTACAACTACTTTGCTGTGTTGGATGGTCGAGGCCTTTGCCCTCAAAACTGGCATGTACCGACTGACGCTGAATGGAAGACCATGGAGTTGTTTTTGGGAATGGCGCCTGCTGATGTGGACGGGGTCGGTGCAAGAGGAACCAATGAAGGGGAGAAGCTGAAGTCATCGGTGGATTGGGACGGAACAGATGATTATGGATTCAACTTGGTCCAAGGGGGGGGACGAGCGAACACAGGCCTCTATGCCCAGACCAATCAAGCTCAGATATGGACTTCATCACTCAGTGGCACGAGCTCTGCTTGGAGGAGGAGGGTAAATGTTGGAACAGCGGGGGTTGCTCGTGGAAATTACTCATTCAACAATGCTTACTCCATTCGCTGCATCTTTGATTACTGATTCAGACGATCCAATGCTTCTCCTGAAGCCAAAGCGCATAAATGAGAAAAGCCCTCCGATTTCGGAGGGCTTTTCTTTGTGAGCGAGAAACGAGACTCGAACTCGCGACCCCAACCTTGGCAAGGTTGTGCTCTACCAACTGAGCTATTCTCGCATTCCTTCAGCGCGTTGGCTGAAGCGGGAGCAAATTTACGGAGAAGATTGCGACTGACAAGGTTCCGCGCAACATTTTTTCATTTAGGCGGATAAGCCGCTCATTTTCATGGAAATTTGCATCATGAATTACCTTGCTCACGCGGTATTGGGAGGAGTCGAGCCTGAAGTGGCGCTCGGCAACTTCATTGCAGATGCGGTGAAGGGCTCTTCGCTGACCGGATGGTCTCCAGGCGTAGCAGATGGCATCCGGTTGCACCGGGCCATCGATCAATTTGCGGACGATCATCCTGCTTCCGTCCATTCGAGGGGCTTGCTTAGGCCTTGGTTGGGGAAGATGTCCGGTGTGGGGTTGGATTTGCTTCATGACCATTTCTTGGCCCGGGACTTTGAGAAATATGCTCTTTTTCCGGGCGGTTTGGAGCCTTTTGCTTGTGAAATTGAGCGTGTTTTGTTGCATCAATTGCCGGCCATGCCTGAGCGCAGCTCTCGGTTTTTCCTTGCGCTCAAAGAGAATGGTTGGTTGACGGGTTACGCTGAGCCGACGATCATGCAGGCCGTGTGCGAGGCCATGGACCGCCGGATTGCTTGGCCCTCTGCGCTAAACCAAACCCTAACACCTCTAAAAGACAAGGAAACAGCGCGCTTGCTACTCACCGATTTTGAGGCCATGTGGCAGGACATGCAAGAGCACCTAAAGGAATTGCCTGGTCAGTCGCTTGCGCGAGTGGCCCGCCTGTGAATTTCATGCTGAGACTAAATGCAGGGGTGCTTACCTTTGGACCATGTCGGAATTGACTTACAACAGCGTCCGGGAAGATTTGGTCATCCCCGAGTATGGACGAGCCATTCAACAAATGGTAGCCCACGCACTTTCCATTGCAGACCGAGAAGAGCGCACAAAATGTGCTCAAGCGATTGTGAGTGTCATGGGTTCGGTTGCCCCGCCTGAGGCAGCAGAGGGCGAGGACAGGGATAAGAAACTTTGGTCGCAACTCTTGGTCATGGCGAACCACCAGCTTGATGTGGAATTCCCGTTTGAGTTGCCCGATCCAGCGAACCGGAACGTAGCGCCGAGTCGTTTGAATTACCCCAGTGAAACATCTCGGTTAGGACATTATGGTGGTTTGATTCGTCAAATGATTGAGAAGACGAAGGCATACGAGCCAGGTGACGAGCGGGATGCATTGGTCTTGACGGTCGCGAATACCATGAAACGCCACTTCCTTACCTGGAACCGTGGAACGGTTGAGAATTCCTTCATAGCGGCCCAGCTCAAGGAGTTGTCTGGTGGAGTTTTAGAATTGCCTGAAGGGGCTGAATTGGTCAGTTCGGCAGAAGTGCTAAAGAACAAGCGTAAAACAAGCGATGCCATCGATCGGCACCGTGGAAAAAAACGTCGGTAGCCTTCCGCAGGCCGATGTGCATAAGTTTGAGAAAAGCCATCCCGGGGATGGCTTTTCTGTTTTTTCTTGGTACCCATTCGGCGAAGGGTGATCAATGGCCTCGCTCTCGCTCCTTACACGAAATGACCCCGTCTGGGGTTGCTAAATTGTTCTCAGAAGATGTCGAGTTTTATCATACAAGGAGGCCATGCATTGCGTGGCGAAATCACCCCACAAGGAGCGAAGAATGAAGCCCTTCAAATCTTGTGTGCGGTTTTGCTAACGGATGAGCCGGTTACAATCAGCAACCTTCCGGACATCGTTGATGTGAACAAGCTCATCGAATTGCTTGCTGCGATGGGGGTGAAAACGCAACGAAAGGGACCAGGAGCCTGGGTATTTCAGGCGGATGACGTGAATTTGGATTTCCTGAACACAGAAGAATTCAGGGCCAAGGGAGGCGCATTGCGCGGTTCCATCATGATCCTCGGCCCGATGCTGGGGCGATTTGGGATGGGAGCCATTCCACGGCCTGGTGGCGACAAGATTGGCCGCCGCAGATTGGACACGCATTTCATTGGTTTCGAAGCTCTTGGGGCCACATTCACCTACGATTCCAGCAATGGATTCTTCGCTGCTGCTGCACCCAAGGGGTTGAAAGGCACGTACATGCTCATGGATGAGGCATCGGTTACGGGCACAGCAAATTTGGTCATGGCTGCGGCCCTAGCCGAAGGAACCACCACGATTTACAATGCTGCCTGCGAACCCTACCTGCAGCAACTCTGTGAAATGATCAACCGCATGGGCGGAAAAATCACAGGGGTTGGCTCGAACATGCTTCACATTGAAGGTGTGGAGTTCCTGGGAGGCACGGAGCACCGTTGCTTGCCAGACATGATCGAGATTGGCTCGTTCATTGGTTTGGCAGCGATGACGCAAAGCGAGGTCACCATCAAGGATGTGGCATACGACCGGTTGGGGGTGATTCCACGGATCTTCCAGCGGATGGGCATTGCCCTTGAGCGCAGGGGCGATGACCTTTTCATTCCTGCACAAGAATGTTATGAAATAGACACCTTCATCGACGGATCCATTTTAACGGTGAGTGACGCACCTTGGCCAGGATTCACTCCTGACTTGCTTTCGATCATTTTGGTGACTGCTACCCAAGCGAGGGGGTCCGTATTGATCCATCAGAAAATGTTCGAGAGCCGTTTGTTTTTCGTGGACAAACTCATCGACATGGGTGCACAAATTATTTTGTGCGATCCACACCGAGCAACGGTAATTGGATTGGATCGGAAGAGTCCTTTGCGTGGTGTGACCATGACAAGCCCTGACATCCGAGCCGGTGTTTCGCTTCTCATCGCCGCCCTCTCTGCCGAAGGCCAAAGCGTAATCCACAACATCGGTCAAATCGATCGCGGGTACCAAAACATCGAAAACCGATTGAAAGCACTTGGTGCACACATCGAACGCGTAGACTAAAGCCCTTTTCGCCGTAAATTGGGGTCATGATGAATTGGAAATTGTGGACCATGGGTGTGGCAATTGCTGCAGCAGGTTGGATGGGTACCGAAGAGGTTTCAGAGGCAGGAATGCCGGTTGGTGCAATGATGGAAATTCCAGGCGAACAGGGCGTCAAGCCCACAGGCCGGATTGGCACCAGCATTGGCGATACAGCTCCAGAAATTGCCATGCCCAACCCCAAGGGTAAAGAGATGAAGCTGAGTGACTTGCGAGGTCGTGTGGTGCTCATTGACTTCTGGGCGTCTTGGTGCGGACCTTGCCGCCGTGAGAACCCCAATGTGGTGGGAGCTTATGAGAAATACGACAAGGCCAAGTTCAAAACGGCGAAGGGCTTTGAGGTGTTCAGTGTGAGTCTAGATAGCGACGTCGCAAGGTGGGAAGCGGCCATCGAGCAGGACAATTTGGACTGGGACTACCATGTTTCGGATTTGAACCGTTGGAACAGTGAAGCAGCAGCGCTTTACGGGGTGTCTTCCATTCCAATGAGTTTCCTCATCGATGAAAATGGAATCATCGTGGCGAAGAATTTGAGGGGCATGGAGTTGCACCGCCAAATCGACCTGCACGTCGCGCGATTCTGACGGCTTGGCGCATTCGCCCAAGGTGTTGCGCCATTTCCTGACAGGATGTCGGACATTTGTCACCAGACAAAGCTGTGGCAGGGCTTTTGCCCTTCGCACGCAAAACGGATTGAAATGAGCGAAACGAACACCACGCCTGAGGCGGAAGATGCGGTGGAGCAACAAGCTTCAGCATCACAAGATTCACAGACTGTAGCAGAAGAGTTGGAAAACTCTACTGCCGAAGAATCGGATGAAAAGGTTGCCGCACCAGAGACCAATTGGGAAGAAAGGTACCTTCGGTTGTATGCAGAATTTGACAATTATCGGAAGCGCACCAACCGGGAACGAATGGACTTGGTCGCCACTGCGGGCAGAGGCGTCATCGAAAGCCTGCTTCCTGTGGTGGATGACTTTGAGCGTGGTCTCAAAGTGGAGACTGACGATGTCAAGGTGATCCGGGAAGGGCAGCAACTGGTATACACCAAGCTCATTCAGATTTTGGAATCCAAAGGGCTTAAATCAATGGATGTGAAGCAAGGTGATGATTTTGACACCGACCGGTGTGAAGCATTAACGAACATCCCACATCCCGATTTGAAAGGGAAAGTGGTCGATGTAATTGAGCAAGGCTACCAATTGCACGACACAGTGGTTCGTTTTGCTAAAGTGGTTGTAGGCGCTTAATCATGGCAAAGCGCGATTTCTATCAGGTCTTGGGTGTCGATCGCAAAGCGAGCGACAGTGAAATTAAGAAAGCCTACCGGAAGCTCGCCTTGAAATTCCACCCGGATAAAAATCCGGATGACAAGGGAGCAGAAGAAAAATTCAAAGAAGCGGCGGAAGCTTACGAGGTTCTGAGTGATGCGCAAAAACGCGCCCAATATGACCGATTTGGTCATGAGGGAATGCGCGGTGCAGCGGGAGGTGGCGCAGGAGGCTTTGGCGGCATGAATATGGATGACA
>DAISXU010000119.1:0-6667 GCA_036825655.1 Flavobacteriales bacterium
CATTGGACCTGGAGCAGGCATACAAGGCGGTCAGGTTGTTGCTCAAGGGAATCCGAAAGTCCACTTGGAGGGCGATTCAGTGACTGCCAATTTCCTGTTGGGCCGTCAGTTCATCTCCCTTCCTCAAAAACGACGGAAAGGAAATGGAAAAAAGCTGAAGCTGACAGGCGCCTCTGGCAACAACTTGAAGGATGTGGATTTGGCCATTCCATTAGGAACACTGACCTGTGTGAGCGGTGTGTCAGGAAGCGGGAAGAGCACCTTGGTCAACCAGACCCTCTACCCTGCCCTGCACAACCATTACTTCGAAGCCACGAGAATGCCCCTTCCGTATAAAGCCCTGAAAGGCCTGGAGCATTTGGACAAAGTCATTGCCATTGATCAAACTCCAATCGGGAGAACACCTCGATCTAACCCTGCGACTTATACTGGAATTTTCAGCGAAATCAGAACGCTGTTCACAAAATTACCCGAAGCGGCCATCCGAGGTTATAAGCCTGGAAGATTCAGCTTTAATGTAAGCGGTGGACGCTGTGAGGACTGCAAAGGTGCAGGGCTTCGCACTGTTGAAATGAACTTCTTGCCGGATGTCCATGTCAACTGCGAAACGTGCGGGGGTCGGCGCTACAACCGTGAAACGCTTGAAGTCCGTTACCGCGGGAAGTCCATTGCTGACATCTTGGCCATGACGGTCGATGAAGCGGTCGAATTTTTTGCGGCATTCCCAAAAATCTCTCGGATCACAAAGACATTGCAGGACGTGGGGCTCGGCTACATCACTTTGGGCCAACAAAGCCCCACGCTCAGTGGCGGTGAGGCACAACGTGTAAAATTGGCCACCGAATTGGCACGTGTAAGTACCGGATCCACCCTTTATGTGCTTGACGAACCCACAACGGGATTGCATTTCAACGACATCAGGATGCTCATTGATGTGCTGCAGCGGCTTGTGGACCAAGGGAACACCGTCATCGTAATCGAGCACAACTTGGATGTCATCAAAGTTGCTGATCATGTCATTGACGTCGGACCGGAAGGAGGCCAAGCTGGAGGCCAAATCGTAGCGCAAGGAACGCCGGAAAAGGTCTCGAAATCTGCGATGAGCCGAACTGCTCCTTATCTTGTGCGAGCCTTGTCAGGCAAATCGCCTGTGGAGCTAGCGAAAGAACTGGACAGCAAGGCTTAGCATCTGAACATCATCCACCATGGCAAAAGTTTTTAAGCAAAAGGACTGGAATGAAAGCAAGACCAATGACGCTTGGTCCATTTTCAAGATCATGGGTGAATTTGTCGAAGGGTTCGAAACCCTTCAACGAATCGGCCCATGCATTTCCATTTATGGCAGTGCACGCATGAAGGAGGACTCCCCTGTTTACAACGCATCCCGTGCGGTCGGTCGAGCACTTGCGGAGCGCGGTTACGGTGTAATTACAGGCGGCGGCCCAGGCGTCATGGAAGCGGGTAATCGGGGAGCTCATGACATGGGCGGCACATCCGTCGGGCTCAACATAGAACTCCCTTTTGAACAGCACAACAACCCTTACATCGACCGAGACAAGAGCATCGATTTTGACTACTTCTTCGTGCGCAAGGTCATGTTCGTCAAGTACAGCCAAGGCTTTGTGGTCATGCCGGGTGGTTTTGGCACGCTGGATGAGTTGTTTGAAGCCTTGACCTTGGTACAGACGAAGAAGGTGGGGCCTGTGCCGATCATCCTTTATGATTCTAAGTTTTGGGCCGGAATGCTGGATTGGATCCGCAGCACGTTGCTCAGCGAATACCTCACCATCTCAGACCACGACCCGGACCTCATGCACCTCGCCGATTCACCGGAAGAAGTCGTTGAAATCCTAGATGCATTCTATGCAAAATCCCTCTTAAGGCCTAATTTCTAAACCATGCGAATCTTAACATCATTGACCCTTTGCTACATGCCGTTGCATCTGGCCGCACAAGGGTACACCGCAGAAGCATTCAACGCGCTCTACACTCCAATTGAAGAAGGCATTGATGCCGCTGCTGGATTGTACTGGGATGACCCAGAAGTATCGGTCCCCGTTGGTTTCGACTTCCCCTTGTTTGGGGTTCCCATTTCAACCCTCAGCTTGTACAACCTCGGTGATATGCTGATCGTTCCTGACATCTCAGGGGGTGCAATGGCAATTTGGCCGTTGAGCCTTGACGTGTCTGACCTCGCGATTGCCAACGATTCGCTCGTGTCCACTTTGCATTATGCCACAACCGGCAATGCGCCCAATCGGATCTTCACTTTTGAATGGTCAAATGTTGGCTTTTACAACGAAGTGAATGAGGGCATTTTTGAATCCTCGGCCAATTGGCAGGTGGTGCTGTATGAAGCGGACGGCGCCATCGAATTTCGCTTTGGCGGCAGTGCCATTCAGAACTTAGAGGCCCTCAGCGATGGGTTCCTGACCTCCGGCCTATTTCAGGTGGACGACCTCAACAGCAGCACGGGCGAGTTCTTTCTAGGAAGCGGAGAACCCAATTCACCCATGTTCGCAAGCTATTCGGACTTCTATACAGTCTACTACGGTGGCTCCAATTTGACCGGAATGCCCGTTGATGGGCAGGTTTACCGCTTTACACCGGTTACCAACGGCATCGCCTCAACCACCCCAAAGGAATTCGCTCTGTTCCCCAATCCAATCCGTTCCGGCTTGGTAACATTGAGTTCCGGCGACATGGATGTACTCGATAGCCAAGGTCGGCTCGTTTTGTCGCTCAACTCCAATGAGCGCACATTTGATGTTTCAGGATGGAATGCAGGTGTTTATTTGGTGACAGATGGCATCAACACGGCCCGCCTTTTGGTTCAATGAAAGCACGGACAACCTGTCCCTTTATCGGCTGAAAACTGACAAGAAAGCGACACCTTGTCAGTTTGCTCCTGAATGGCGCAATCCTTGCCCAAGCGGACGATGTAAAACTGAATCAAGATGCAAACAGGCACGATTAACGTACAAACGGAGAACATCTTTCCGATCATTAAGAAATTTCTCTACAGCGACCATGAGATTTTTCTAAGAGAATTGGTATCCAACGCCGTTGACGCGACGCAAAAACGCAGAACTCTTGCCAAGTTGGGAGAGCTGCCAGCCGTTGAAGGCCACCCTCAAGTGGAGGTTGTCATAGATGCTGAAGCGGGCACATTGACCATCAAAGACCAAGGAATTGGCATGACCGCAGAGGAGGTAGAGAAGTACATCAATCAAATCGCCTTTTCTGGAGCGACTGAATTTCTCGATAAATACCAAGGGGAGGATGCCAAAACTGCCATCATCGGGCACTTTGGATTGGGATTCTATTCAGCGTTTATGGTGAGTGAGCGCGTGGACATCATCACAAGGAGCCAAAAGGAAGGCAGCGTAGCGGTGAAGTGGAGCTGTGATGGTTCACCCGAATTCACCCTAGAAGACGCTCAACGGGAGATTCCAGGAACCGATATTGTGTTGCACATTCACGAGGAGTCCCAAGAATTCCTCGAAGAGGATCGGATTGGAGGCATCCTCAACAAGTATTGCAAGTTCATGCCTGAGGAAATCGTTTTTGGCATAAAAACGATCAAAGAAGATGACCCCTCCGGCGCAACCGATGACGATGGAAATGTCCAGCAAATCGATTTGGAAGTTCCTAATGTCATCAACAAAACCCAGCCTGTTTGGTCGATGCAACCAACAGACTTGAAAGACGAAGACTACGCAGAATTCTACCGGGACTTGTATCCGATGAATTTTGAAGACCCTTTGTTTCACATCCACTTGAACGTGGATTACCCATTCAATTTGACCGGGATCCTTTATTTCCCGCAATTGAAAAAGGAAATGGAATTGCGTCGGGACAAAATCCATTTGTACTCCAACCAAGTGTTCATTACCGACAATGTAGAGAACATCGTTCCTGATTTTCTCACGCTGCTCCATGGGGTCATCGACTCACCGGACATTCCTCTGAATGTATCGCGTTCATACCTGCAAGAGGACGCCAATGTGAAGAAGATTTCTGGACACATTTCAAAGAAAGTAGCGGACAAACTCGCAGGTATGTTCAAGCATGACCGCGAATCATTTGCCTCTCAATGGGATGACCTGCGAATTTTCACAGAGTATGGCCAGCTGACAGATGATAAATTCATGGAGCGCTCCAAGAAGTTCATGCTGTTCAAGGACACGGAGGGCAACTGCTCCACGTATGACGAACTGGTCGGAGCCATCGGTGATTTGCACAAGGACAAGAATGGCAAAATCATCCTGCCTTACACTTCTGACGCAAAAGCACAATTTGGGTTTGTCAAACCCGCCACTGACCGAGGCTACAAAGTATTGATCATGGAGGGCCCCCTGGCTTCCCACGTGATTCAAAAGCTCGAACAGGAATATCCTGATGTGCAATTCAAACGCGTTGACTCCGATGTCATTGATTCCTTGATTGAAAAAGACGAGGCATCTACCAGTGCATTGAATGAAGAGCAAGAAACGGCACTCAAACCAATCATTGAAGCTGCCTTCCCAGGTGATCAATACAAAGTGAAATTTGCCTCCATGTCTCCTGAAGCAGCGCCCCTTACCATCACCCGGAGCGAATTCATGCGGAGGATGAAGGAGCAACAAGCTGTTGGAGGTGGCGGTTTCCAGATGTTTGGTTCTTTGCCTGACAGCTACGATGTCGTAGTCAATGCAAACCATCCCTTGGCTCAACGCCTGCTTACCGCTGATGAAGGCGAGGATCGAAACAAACTCGCTCAGCGCGCTGCAGATTTGGCCAGGTTGTCTCAAGGCCTGCTCGAAGGCGAAGAACTGAGCGCCTTCATCGCCTCAGGTTACCAAGCACTGGCATGAGTGGCTATGGCAAGTGGATTGGAGGAGCGCTCGGTTGGGCCTTAGGAGGACCAATCGGCGGAATCCTCGGATTCACGCTCGGCGGTATATTCACCAACGCCACCGCTGCGGAAAACTCAAACAGCACCAGTCGCCAGGCCCAGCCTGGCGACTTCGCTGCTGCACTCATCATATTGAGCGCTGCAGTGATGAAGGCCGATGGAAAAATCATGCGGTCCGAACTGGATTTTGTCAAGGGCTTTCTGGTCAAGAATTTCGGCAAGCAACAAGCCGAGCAGCTCACCACCCTCCTGCGTGATGTGCTGAAACAACCCATCGATTTGAAAGCCATCGCCCAGCAGGTGCGCTTCCACATGGAGCACCCGAAGCGGCTGTTGCTTTTGCAGTACCTCTATGGCATCGCAAAATCAGACGGCCAAATCCACACCTCCGAAATCGAGGTCATTCGAAGA
Source organism: Flavobacteriales bacterium (assembly GCA_036825655.1). GTDB lineage: Bacteria > Bacteroidota > Bacteroidia > Flavobacteriales_D > Sanyastnellaceae > JALQTD01. Next base: position 5,309 of record DAISXU010000119.1, read on the forward strand.
ATTTCGGCCTACCTCGGCATCAGTGAGAAGGACCGAGCCAGCATTGAAGAGCTCTTCTACCGCGTAAAGACCAACCCCTATACCCTCCTCGAAATTGAGGAGACCGCAACAGACACGGAAGTCAAGCGCGCCTACCGCCGACTCGCAATCAAATTTCATCCTGACAAAGTCGGTGACCTCGGCGAACAACACAAAGAAGCCGCAAGCGAGCGGTTCATCGCCATTCAGGCAGCTTATGAGCAAATTAAGTCTGAGCGGGGATTCAAATAACTGGTGCTCATTGCACGATCAACTTAAGCGGCAACGCATCGTTCATGTGCACGATGTAAATGCCTGGAGTCCAACCGGAAACCGACCATTTCCGCCACTCACCGCGAGAGAATAGCCCTTCCCAAACGACTCGCCCCCCCACATCCAATACTTCAACGGCGCTCCTTTCAGATGCCACACCACACCGAACCCAATCACTCGATGGATTGGGATACAACACGGGCTGTGATCGCAACAACGTCATCTCCTCAGTGCCCACAACTGTGGCATTGGGTGGAAGTATGATTTGGTCTACCCAAGCAGCGTCCGCTCCTCCACTGACCAGTTCGTCTTTCTCATAAGTCCAGCTCAATGAATGTTGGCCACCGAAGACCACGAAGGACTCCGTAGCCCATGGCTCCTCACCACTCCAAGAGGCTTGAGTTTGGCCATCTATTTTGAAATGAAGGAAATCAAAACCAACCTCACTGCTCACAGCGCGTGCGAATGAAATTTCACCCCAATTCGCAAAAGACACTTCCAGCGACAAGGTGGTTAGGCCACCATCGAGGATGCCTCCACTCTGCATGGAGGTTTCTCCGCTGAAAAAATTCGCTGTCGTTTCAAACCAAGGAGTGCCACTCGCATTGGACCAAGGCCAAGTGCTGGAAACCTCCCAATCTTCGACCTGAAGGTCAACCGCTGCGCTGCATTGCTCTGAAGTTGAGGAATACGGCCCTGCTTGAATTCCCCAAACCCAATCCACATGGCTGCCCTGAGGAACTGCGTCATCAACGATGATGGGCGCCATCAATTGAATCGACTCACCTGGGGCAATGGCATCCGACTCAGAAGCACTGCTGCCAACAACTTCCAATGGCCCCGCCACAGAAATCAGTTCCATGGACGCGTTCATCGCGGCTCCTCCCCCGACATTCGTCAAAGAAATGCCGGCAAACGCCGTCTCACCAGATTGCAACCACCCATCCCCTTCGTCATCCAAAAGGCAAGTCCCCCAATTCCAAACCGGTGCATGGACCTCCAATGAAAATCCAGCCGTCCACATCTGCCCACCATCGCCTTCCAAAAGCAAATCAAACCAAATCAACT
>DAISXU010000120.1:0-6618 GCA_036825655.1 Flavobacteriales bacterium
GACTTTTTACTTTTTCGGACATGTATCGCCGCTTGAATCACTTGATGTAATTGGTGTTTTAGCTTTCGTCAGGATAAAACACAAGTTAGTCGAAAATAGAATTTCATAACAGCTTCAGGGCGTGTTGAAAACGTGTTTTCAGCATTCGCTGAATTCATATCATATGGAATCACATGTTACTTTTGAGTGTGTTTGGAGTTGTTGAAGGTTTTTACACAATGCGATGGTTCATATCACACAAATTCGGGTGAGGTACGCCGAAACAGATCGAATGCAACGGGTGTACCATGGGGCCTTCGTGGCCTACCTCGAGGTGGCCCGCGTTGAGGCCTTGAGGTCGGTCGGTTTTCCGTACAAGAAAATGGAAGATTCGGGGACTTTACTGCCCGTTAAATCCATGGAAATGGAGTTCATCAAACCGGTGGAGTACGATGAGGAACTGAAAATTGTAACCCGCGTTATGGAATGCCCCACTGCACGGATTAAGTTTGGCTACGAGGTCTTCAATGCAGCTGGCGATTTGGTGCTGCGAGCGTCAACGGACTTGGTGTTTGTGGAAGCGACATCCGGTAAGCCCCGGAGGGCTCCTGAAGCGATGAAATCTGCTCTGGGCTTTTAAAGGAGTCCTGAGACGGCAGTGAGTGCCTCAGAGTAAACTTTGACCTGTTCATCCCATTGGAACCTCTGAACAGCTTGGTGTGCTTGGTAGCGCCAAGCTTCAACCGCTGATTGCGGGGCTTTGCGAATGGACTCAATCAGTTTGGCAGCCTGCTCAGGCGTTTGAGCGGATTCAAAACCCTGGGCATACTCGGGGTAGGCGTGCTGATTGGGCAGGACAGGGAGTACGCCCGCATGCAATGCCTCAACTGCGCTAAAACCGAAATACTCCTGCAAGGGCGAATGAACCAATACGTCGCCTTGTTGCAATCGATCCCAATATGCTTCTGCATTTTGTGCGGGTTGGTCGTTGATGATGGTGCACCAGTCCGATTCCATCAACTGGCTCAAAGGACTTGTTCCTTTTCGGTCACCTACGCCTAACAAATCGACTTCGAAAGGAATGCCCCGTGAATGAAGTATTTGGAGGACTTCGCAAAAGAAACTGGGGTTTTTGTCGTATTCCCATCGGTGGTTCCAGACGATGATGGGGCGCTCATTGCATGGGCGTTGAATTCGATCGGGTGAGATTGCAGGGAGGTCCAATCCGGGGTATATGACCTGCGCACGTCCTCGAATTTGTTCCTGCAATTCGCTTGGTGCAGATTCGGGCAAACGCCGAAAGAGCTCAGGAATTCCATTCAGCATTTCTTCCAAGTGATGCTGTGAATTGAACCAAACGGCATCTGCTGCCCAAGCAGATTGAACATTGGCGAATCCATACCCGACCTGTTCATTTTGAAAATCAGGATCATTCACTGGAAAACCGATTTGATTTTCGTGAAAATAGGCAGCGATGGGCACCGATCGCCAATTCTTGGGTAAGCTCCCTCGAAGCCGGGTAATGTCCAACATGTCGGTTGCAAGGATTACGTCTGGACGGCTCCAGCCTTCCTTTATGGCCTGGGTTGCAAAGGTCAATGCAGCCCCGTGCATTCGCCATTTCCAATGCCTCCCGGGTAGGGTCTTGAGTTCGACCTTCCATCCGTGGAGAGGCAGTGAAGCCGCCAGCCCTTTGCTCCAAGCGGCGTGAGATCCTCTGTGAAATGCGTCTAGAATAAGGATTGACTTCATCCTGTAAGCCATTGGAGCCAGCGTTTAAATCGCGATGCAGGGGCTGTGGGTGTTGGGAGGGCTGGGCATCCGGCCTCCAACCAGGCACTGTACCAGAGGTCTGAGGTCAATTCGATCGAAGCGACCAATTGCCGCTCTACCATTCCGTTCAGCGCCTCGTGGTATGCACTACAAAACATGGGGCTGTATCGTTTTTCGAGGACGCGTCCCCGTTCGATGAATCCAAATTTCTCAGTGGGCTCCATTGCAGCACTTACTTCCAACTCTACCCTCAGAACAGAATCGACGGCCGCGTGGCTGGCGAAAACCACCTTCCACATGGCTTCCCCTACATCCTTAATGTAGCGAGCATGGCGAGGCCTTAAGTCGTATGAATCCCGGAATGTTTCTGGTAGTTGTCCTTCCCAAAGGCCATGAATGCCGTCTTGCCCAGAGAGTTGTCCATTGTAGTTCTCAGTTGTGTGCAACGGTACATGCAAATCACCTATGTAATGGCCGAGATCTGCGGCCGCTCGGAGGATGGCGGACTCATCGGCCGCAAGAAAGGCATCTTGAAGCCGTTTGTAGGCCCATTGTGCATTCCAGGGAGCAATGCCATTTGCGTATAGCTGCTCTTCACCCCATCTTTCGCATGCTTTGCTCCAGGAAAGGGGAAACCAAGAAGACAAAGTGTCCAAGTGAGCATGGTAACGGTCCAAATCGATGTAATGCCGCTCCGCTTCCCCTTCCATGGTGTGCTTGCGTCGGTCAGCGTCGATGGCATGTTCTGTTAGCCAAGCATGGTGTGATTTGAACCAACCATGCAAAGCCGGTGGCAATCCGTGAATGGCGGTCGCATTGACCCAACGATGCGCTGGAAATCCCCAGCTAACCGAGATGCACGCACCGAGGAGGAGCCAAATGTTATACCGAAGCCGCTTCATGCACCGGCAACTTAACCAAGAATCCATCCACCAGGATGGGAATGGTCGTTAAGTTGTTGGGTGTAAGGCAATACTTCACATCTGCATTCAAATTCAACCTGCGCAATCGACGGCGGTGGGAGGAAGCCTTCAAGAAAGCGAACATGTTGTCCCGCGCGGATCGGTAGATGAACTTACCCGCTACGGTGCTATCCTCATCTGCTCGGAATCGACCCGATTCGATGAGCGCATCGGCAATCGCTCCTCCACATATGGTGTCTTCAAGGTTGAATTTGTTCTTCCAACCAGACCCTAAGATCAACACGTCTTCGTGGCGTTCAATCAACCAATCACTCAAGGCCTGAAGGTTGTTGAGTGCGCCGATTACAACGGTTTTTTTCCTGCTCGCGATGTCAATGGCTTTCGTGCCGTTGGTGGTGGTGATGGCGATGGTTTGGCCTTTGAATTCTTCCGCGCGTTCGAGGTAGGCGAGCGGGCTGTTTCCCAATTCGAACCCCTCAACGATCTCCCCATTGCGCTCAGCAGCAGCGATGTAGCCCTTTGCTTGCCATGCCCGAGCTTCCTCCACGGTTGCTACTGGCTTGATGCGCTCAACACCATTGTCCAATGCCGTGCATATGGCGGATGTCGCCCGCAGGACGTCAATGACTACGACCAGTTCAAAATCGCGTTCGTAAAGTTCAAATTCAGCAGGGGAGAAGCAGAGTTCAACTCGTTTCATGGGGATTGGGTTTCCAAATCAGCGGGGTAAAAAGCCTGGTCGAACCACTTGGGCTGCAAGGGTTTTGTTCCGAATGCGAACATGGACTGTTGAGCCAATTTGGGCGTATTCAGTAGCAAGGTAGGCCAAACCAATGGCTTGCCCCAATGTTGGTGACATCGTTCCACTGGTCACTTTTCCAATCACCTCTCCCTCCTCATTGACTAATTCATACCCTTGCCGAGGAATCCCGCGATCAATCATCACCAATCCGCGGAGTACGGAAGGCGACCCAGACGCCTTTTCCTTTTCGAACCGTTCGCGGTCAACAAAGGACTTGGTAAACTTCGTAATCCACCCCAATCCAGCCGCAATGGGGGAGGTGGAATCGTCGAGGTCATTGCCATAGAGACAGAATCCCGCTTCCAAGCGCAGCGTATCGCGAGCTCCCAATCCACAAGGTGGTACGCCCATTTCAATCAATTTCTCCCAAACCGCAGGGGCGTTTTCTGTGGGAATGTAAAGCTCAAACCCGCCCGCTCCCGTATAACCTGTAGCTGAAAGAATGGTCGGCACGCCTGCAAAAAGTCCCTCCGTGAACGTATAGTACTTCAACTCATCCGGTGCTCTGTTTCCTTCGAAATGTGGTCGAATGACCGCTGCAGCTTGAGGTCCTTGGACCGCAATCAAAGCAAATTGTTCAGAACGGTTGTGCAGGGTAGCGTTGAATCGGTTTTGGCTTTGAATCCAATCCCAGTCCTTGTCCATGTTGGAGGCATTGACTACGAGCATGAACGACTCGGCATGAAACCGGTAGATCAACAAGTCGTCAACAATGCCACCCTGGCCATTGGGCATGCAACTGTATTGGACTTGGCCATCCACCAGTTTGGATGCGTCGTTTGTGCTGATCCACTGAATGAGGTCAAGCGCTTCAGGGCCTTCGACCATGAACTCGCCCATGTGGGACACATCGAACATTCCATAGCGTTCACGGACGGCGTGGTGTTCTTCCGTCAAGCCTGCGTACGTTACAGGCATTCGGTACCCAGCAAAAGGGACCATTTTCGCCCCGAGCGCCTCGTGTTGAGCGTCGAGCGGGGTGAGTTTCAAATCAGTCGATTCCATGGGGGGCAGTTGAGGAGGCGAAAGTACAATGCCCCGGATGGATTCGTGTACCTTTGCTCGGATATGGCGTATGAAATTGTAACGGCACCTCAAGCCGCCCAGTCCTTCAAGGAAATCATTGAGGCTGCTCAAACCGTGAGCTTGGTTGGTGCAGAAAACGTGAGGCGCACGGTTTTGAATCGCCTTCAAGAGTTGAGCTTGAATCCACTCAACCAAACTCGCAAGGCTCAATTCAAAGGAATGCCAGGGGATGTACGTAGCGTCCAGGTTTTGGAATACCGCATTTATTTCCTAGTTCAAATCGAGCGCATCGTCTTGTTGGATTGCTTCCTCGACGTTCCTGTTAACAGTTGATTTGCTGAAAGGCCAAATGGTGAAGTTTCCCGCCTAATTCTGGGCCTAAGTGCATGAGGGCATCCAAGACGCTGCACCGTTCGATGAACCCACGTTCGGGACTGAATACCTGAGGGTAAACGTCAAACTTCCAATGCTCACCGCGGAATGTGCGCCGTTCCCGAAGGTCCTGGCCTGCATCGCTCCGTTTTTGATCCCAAGGGCATGCACCATCAGCCAATTTCGGCACTTCCCAGCCGGTCCATTCTGCGACCCATTCCCAGCTTTGGATGGACAAATCCAGCAAGAACACGGGGGGGCGCATGAACAAATCTTCTAGTTCTGGAGCGATGTGCTCGAAAAAGGGAGCGGCCCCGTAATTGGTGCAGAGGCTACGCCACCTGATCCTGGACGGGGTGTGCTCTGAAAGTTTGACATCCCGCATGGCTCCAATGCCTTCCCCATGCACAACGTCCCATGGCATGTTCGTTACTCCTTGAGCACTCGCGAGCCTGAGCCGTGTGCGTTCTGTTTGCTTTACAAAGGGCTCTTGCCCATCAACCGGTGCTCCTTGGCTTGCGACACTCCACCAATGCAAGGGCGGAAATGGAGCCAAAGGCAGGACTCCGGTCATTTCACTTTCGTAAACACACGATCCCAACGAATGCCGGCTCTTCCATGCTGAGGTTCATTCATTTTCGAGAACCAAACAAAAGAAGCCCTACCAACAACATGGGTTTCAGGCACAAAACCCCACATCCGTGAATCCGCTGAATGGTGGCGGTTATCTCCCATCATCCAATAATAATCCTGTTCAAAAGTGTATGCGGTTGCCGGTTCTCCATCAATCAGTACCCGGTCGCCTTGCTCCTCGAAGGAGTGTCCTTCGTAAACGCTTATGACTCGGCGGTAAACATCGCGGTTCCGTTGGTCGAGATTCACCGTGAGGCCTTGGGCGGGGATTTGTATCGGGCCATAATTGTCGGGATCCCAACCGTCGAATTCAGGATTTGAAACGTTGGGGAACATGGCGAGTCGACCCCGGTACTCTTGGTGCGAAATGGGATTGATATCCACGACCAGGGCACTGTTCAAGAGCTGCTGCTTTTCCGTCGCTGTCAAAGCCAATGGTGCAACAACGTGCTCACCTTCGGCACGCAACTGACCGGCGACATCAATGTTGGTCAATCCCAATTCGCTCACCGCTCGGTTCAAGGCCTGGCCGTTGACGAATTGAACTTCATAATCCAATTGGAGGCCATCAGGATTCTCAACCGGTTCACCATTGATGTGAAGTTGAGCATTCACCACGCTGACGGTTTCTCCAGGAAGGCCAACGCAACGCTTGACATAGTGCTCCATTTTATCGAGAGGCCGAGCACGCAAGCCGTGCGTTGAGGCGAGCTTTTTGCGACCGATGGCATTGTATTTCTCGGGGTTGCTCAAGTAGGTGTCAACACTCCGGTCTGCAGCTTGAATGGCTTCTTGGCGGAGTAGGGCGTAGTAATCATGACCTGCGAGTTCCTGTTGGACTACGATGGTGTCGCCATGCGGGAAATTGAAGACCACAGCATCGTAACGTTCGACTTCGCTGTAGCCCGGAAGCCTCATGTACGGGAGTGAAAACCAAGGCACATAACTTGAAACCATTCCAAACGGCAGGACATTGTGCAGGAATGGAACCGTCATGGGTGTCATGGGAACTTTGGCTCCGTAGGCGGTTTTGCTGACATACAAATAATCGCCAACAAGCATGCTCCCTTCCATGGATCCGGTTGGAATTTTAAACGCTTCAAAGACAAA
>DAISXU010000121.1:0-4447 GCA_036825655.1 Flavobacteriales bacterium
GTTACCACATTCGTCGAATTTATTACACTATCCAAGGGTAAGAGCCGCCACTCCTAACCCAAAGAAAATCACAGCCATTTTTGCGAGGTTGAATCGGTGGCCGTCCCCTGTTTCGAACAAGATTGTGGTGGCTATGTGCAGCAATATTCCTATGAGCACTCCAGCAGCTACCGTAGGGACTGACTGCGCCCAAGTCGCACCTGAGTGAACCAAGGCTTCATAAGCCCCCATGCCTGCCAGTGGCATCAAGCCGAAAATAACGAGCATCCCCCACCGGCTCGCGTTTGCCATTCCCAAGGCAGAGAGCATTCCCATCAGCACGAGTGCCACAGGGAATTTATGCAAGCCCAAACCCAGCAGCAATTCCACATTCAACTCATCCCACGATAAGGGTGCGGCATGAACATGCTGGTGATCATGGTGGTGGTGATCATGGCTACCCGATTCAGTCAAGGGCATGGCTTCAATCAAGGCATGCAAGCACAAGCTGATGTAGATGCCCCATGGCATGGATTTGTTGTTCCCCTTCGGAAGATGAACATGTCCATGTTCGATCCCTTTTGACAACCACTCCAATACCACCTGAAGCAAAAATCCGAGCAATACAAACCAACCTACCTGCGCATCATGTGCGTATGCCTCGGGCACCAAATGCAGAAATATCAGTCCGATTAGATAGGCGCCACCAAAAGCCAAAACCAAAGGCAATCTGCTCTTCAGTTGATTCCCAGCGAGTTCAAAAGTCAACCCTCCAAAAAGGGTGACAAGCAGCAAGATCGTTGAGGCTAAAATCATGAGGCAACAAGTATACAGCGATTGCTTAAGTCGGAGTGAGCCTTGAGCAAGTAATCTCCAAACACATGGGTCACATCAAATCCAGCCTGCTTGAACATGGCTTTTAAGTCATTCAGATGCAGGGCTCGAACGCGTTCAACATGATGCTGTGTTGCACCACTCGCATCAACAAATTGTATGCTCTTCTCGATCCAACCATTGAAGATCCTTCGGTGAATCAAGAACTCCATTTGCCGTCCATCAGAAAGGCCCTTCACCGCGCATTCTTCGGTTACCAGGTGGTGCTCGACGTAAGGGGCATTCAAAAAGTCCAAAACCAATGAACCTCCTGGCTTGAGTGCTCTTCGAATCTGAACCAGAGTCCTCAGTTGATCGGCCTCATCTTCGAAATAACCAAAACTCGTGAACAAGCAAGTGACCACGTCAAATTGGCTTTCCCATCCCAAATCCGAGGCAAAAGAGCGCATGTCTCCGATTTGAAAATGTGTCGGATTCGAGGCTTTTGAGCGTGCCTCTTGTATGCTGTTCGAACTCAAATCCAATCCATGAGCGTCATAGCCCAAGCGTTCCATGCACCTTACGTGCCTACCGGCCCCACAAGCCAAATCCAAAATGCTGGCCTTTTTGGAAGGAAAAACCCTGGCTGCGAGCAACTTGAGAAATGAGCAAGCCTCCTCTTCCCCTCGATGGCCATAGAGCACATGGTAGGCAGGACGATTGAACCAATCGACAAACCAATCCCCATCGCTTTTCCACAATTCACTTTGCATTACTCAAATCAACGGGCTGCAAGTTCCGACATTTCCCCTGTAGTTTAGTCATCATGTACGGGTCTTCTCCTGCACCTTACGATCAAATCAGCTGGCCATTGGAACCCACACCCAACACCGGTACAATTGAATGCCAATTTACAGGGCGTGTGGACGAAGCTGTTTCAGACTTGCTGATTCAGGAAATAGAGGACCGAACCCAAAGTATGAAATTGCAGAACATCACCCGCAAGCGGATCATGCGCGTTGGCGTTGAGATGTTACAAAACTTGCATCATCATGCTATTCCTAAAAAGATGGCCGGGTTCAGAGTCGTGTCATCTTCGACAGGATGGTGGATAGCCAGTCGGAATGAAGTGTCCAATGAAGTTCGTGAAGCCGTAGAAAATCGAATTGCGGAATTGAAGGCACTTGAATTGGATGAACTTCGTTCACTTCAAATGAATGTTTTGAATAGCCACGACCGCAGCGCTCATGGCGGTGGCGGCGTGGGATTGATTGAAATACTTAGAAGAACCCAAAAGCAACTCGACTTGCGCGTTCTACCCAGCACAGAAGGGAATTGGATTTTAGAATTGACTGCTCATATCGCTCAGGAACCATGAATGACATTCGCCAGGTAGGCACCTCAAAAACCCCAACTGTTACCGCAACAGTTTCGCCATTTTGCTTGGAATTATCAGGGCGTTCCATTCCAGAGAACTCCATTGCTTTTTACCAACCTATAAAAGATTGGCTAGAAGATGTATGTGCCAAGAGCACGGATCTTTTAGAGATCAACATCCGTTTGGAATATTTCAATACGAGCAGCAGCAAGTGCCTTATGGATTTGCTGAAACGGGTAGAAGCCAGCCCATGTGCAGCTCGAGTGAATTGGTATTACGAAGACGACGACGAGGACATGCTCGAAGCCGGTGAAGACTATGACGCCATCATCGACCTGCCATTCCGACTGATCGCATCGGCTGCCAATTAAGTTCGAGCCCGACTGATTTTTGCCCACCCGACCAACAGGTGCTTTTTCAGTCTTCGACGCGATGCAGCATCCAAATGCTCAAGCACCCGCGACCACAGCAACGCTCCTAAGCCAATGGCCATGGACCATAGGATGAATAGGTTATAGGCAGGCGTAGACCAGCACACGCCCAGCATTTTCTTTGTTGGCGCGTAATAAGGTGCCAACCATCCCGACCGGCCATCTGAAGGCTGACGCACAAAATGCCCCAGCTGGGAGAGCCCCTCTTCGGTACGAACAATTCGCACAGAACGATCCGTTTGATCCAACCATTCAGCCAAAGCCTCGTTGTGCTCCGCGTCTTCAAGTTTCGTCAAAACCCCTTCTTCCAACAGCCCCCTCCGAATCTCGTCCCTATTGCGGAATGCAGATTTGAAAGCCTCCGCAAAAGTCACCTTAAAGGCAGATGGATCATCCGTTGATGGAGCAACCAACCCCCAACTTTCGAGTTCCATTTGAGCACGAGACACTTCGCGCGTGCGCTCTGCACCTGGAGCCAATTCGGCATATGCGGAAACCCAAAAGTCCCGCCTCCAAGCTGCTCGAGCAATTTGGTCTTCCCACAAATTGAAATGGGCATCGTAGCGGTTGTTCCTTCCAAGTTCAACAGCCAACGCTTCAAATCCCCACCGTGAAGCCATAGCATTTCCAATCCAAGGGACTTCATGCGATGAAGTCAATAAAGGATTGAAGCGATCGAAACGGATGATTACCCCCCCAAAAATAATTTGAGGTATGATCAACAGCGGGATCAAAATGTAGATCACTTTGGCACTATTGAAAGTGGCAGAAATCGCCAGACCTAACATGTTGGCGTATGCGCTGACCGAAAACAAAACGGCGAACAACATGAACAAGGGAGGGCCTGTTGGCAATTCCAGAAGGATGGATGATACCGCAACGTAGGCTAGGGTTTGGAAGAATGAAAAAGCAAACATCACCGTGACCTTGGCACTTAAATAGGCGCCCCAACTCAAATTCAGGAAGCGCTCCCTTCTAAGCATGGGGCGATCGCGAATGATTTCTTCGGCGCTCACACTCAATCCCATGAACATGGCAACGATGACACTGATGAACAAAAAGGGCGGTAGATTCTCGCTCGTCCGGAAAGCATATTCACCTCCAAGCTCATAAAATCGGGCAAAGCCAGCGAGCAGCAGGGCAAGCACAGGCGCCTCCAACAAATTGATCAGAAGGTATTGTCGGTTCATGCGCTTCGCATGAACGTCCCGCCGCAGGTAGGTCAACCACTGCCCAAAGCGCGATGGCGCATTTTTCGGTTCCGGTGCTGGAGCCGTAACAGGAGAATGCACTTGATGCTGTTCCGCAATTTGGCCATGGTAATGCTCATTCCAGTCCATCGGCCTTACCCTTCGTTCTGGAATTTGATGACCAAATTCATCCACCATGCGGGACTCAATGATGTTAAAGAGCTGTTCTGGATTCACATTCCCACAGGAATCGCACATCATGTCTCCGGCGTTCACTTGATCAGACAAGCCTTTGAAATAGGTTAGGCTCGCTAAGGGATTGCCGTAGAATATGGGATACCCCCCGGTATCCAACAACAACAGCCGGTCAAACAACTTAAAGATATCAGAACTCGGTTGGTGAATCACCACAAAAATCAACTTGCCTCGCAACGTGAGTTCCTTGAGCAAGTCCATGATGTGCTCGCTATCGCGACTCGAAAGTCCACTGGTAGGTTCATCCACAAACAGCACCAAAGGCTCACGCACCAGCTCCAATGCAATGTTCAACCGCTTGCGTTGTCCTCCACTTATGGTCTTGTCCATGACTGAGCCGACGCGCAGGTCCCGGATGCTCCACAAACCCAGACGTTGCAGAGTCGCATCTACGCGGTCAT
>DAISXU010000121.1:4457-6573 GCA_036825655.1 Flavobacteriales bacterium
CATTCAATGCCGACTCCTCCAAATGCTGAAAACTCAACTTTGCACTGTACAGCAAATTGTCTCGAACTGAAAGTTCGCTGATGAGCACATCCTCTTGCGCAATGTGACCAATGAGGCCATCCAAATTGGTTCGTGAATCATGTAAATCCTGACCGTTCAACAAGACCCGTCCCAATGTGGGCCGGATTGTTCCATTCAAGATGTTGAGCAAAGTGGATTTGCCGCTTCCACTTGCCCCCATGATGCCGATCAATCGACCTTGCTCCTCCTCCAAACTCACCAACCTAAGAGCTGCAGCATCAGGAAAAGCAAAGAAATGCGCAACATCTTGCACCTGGAATTGAACGGGCACCACCTCGTCCACTCGGATGCAAGATCGAATCAAATCACTGTAAAAAAGCGCATGGCCTTGCCCATCCTTCAATACACTGCCTTGACCCATTGGTGCAACCACCCCGTCGGAGAGCGACTGGCCATTTAACCTCATGTCCACCCGACCGAAGGTTCTTACAAAAAACAAATCCTCTCCCTCGAGATGAATGCCTGCAAGGATGTTGGTTCCGTCATGGCCCAACTGGTGGATAAATGAATGGGGCAAACGCTGCAAACACATTGGACTTGTCGCAGCCACCAGGACTTGGATGGCCTCGACGTCAGAATGTGGCAAATGGAGAGCAATTGCAGCGTTGGTCAAGAAGCTCTCTGATCCAGTCCCTGTGTCGGTGTCGCGACCAAATTCAGCAAGTCGCACAAACAAGACCATCCGCTCGCGCAATTCGAGTTCTCCGTTGATCTGCGCGCAAGCACGCATCAATTTTGCCGATAACCGAGCGAGGCGTTTGACCTGGACCAAGTCAATCTCATCTTCATCAATGAAACCCGCCGACGCTGGAATTGTCAATTCCATCATTCGACTTGAAGAACGCACTTCCAATCGTGTCAGTTCCTCGTCATAGAGCCGCAAATAATGCTCAGAAAGGACAGAAGACAAACGACCTTTCAAATAACGACTCGCCGCTTGTCGGCCATACATGGCATGACGGGCTGATCCCCCTGCTGCAAACAGAGCGAACAACCGCATCAGCGATTCAAGCATGCCAGTGGTCATCATACTCCGTTCTACGAAAACGAGGCCACGATGTTACATGGGATAAAAAACTGGATTCAGCGGAAAAAAATCACTGTCGCTCGAAGCAGCCTTTGTCTGCCACACCGACGTTTCTCGGTAAACCATCCAAATCTGTTGGAATGAAAAACAGTCCCGAACCGCCTCCGCCTTCCCACATGGAACTGTTCGAATTCAAGTGAAAATCACGATCGAACTCGCTAAAAAATGGGGGTTCTTCATCGGTGGTGCAATCCCCTAACAAGTCATAAGGAAAGTCTTCGTTTTGCACATCCACTGCACACGACTGGAATAACGGCAAACTGGGAACATTGATGACGTCAGAAACCAATTCGTCAAAATCGGTTAAACCAGCGCTGTTGCCCCAAATGATGCAGTTTCGGAAAGAAGAGCCCTCCAGACTCCGTTGAACCAGTTGGCCATTGGCTGCTTCATACCAGTCGTTGACGAACACGGCAGGAGCTTGTCTCACGCCTTCAGACCAATAATTCGCAAACGTGCAATGCTCCATGCGGTAAACTCCACCGATAGTAAAAGCTGCGCAGACCTGGCCGCAATCTGTAATGAGGTTGTTGTAACCGTCAATTACGCCACCTTGCGCCAACAATCCAGTTGCTGTCATGTTCCGAATGCGCGTATTGGTAAGCAGCAAAGCTGGCGATGTGGCCGATCCCACGGTATCCACTTGAATGCCGATGGTTCCTCCCTCAATGACCGCGTGATCAACCAAGGAGCCTTTGCTTCCATAGAACCACAGTCCTCCGCGGGCAATCGTGAATGATTCAACACCGTAATCCGTTTCGTAATCAAAATCAACTTGAATGCCCCACTGCCCTGGTAAATCCGCATAACCATCTTCCAATCGATCCCCTCGAAACAAAATTGGGTTCAACGATGTACCATCCGCAGTGAGGGTGCCCTGGTTAATCCAAATTCCACTTCGCGCATGAAAGTACACCTCCGTTCCTGGTAAAATCTCCAAGGTGCAAT
>DAISXU010000122.1:0-6509 GCA_036825655.1 Flavobacteriales bacterium
AAGAGAAGAATTTTGAAGTCTTCGGTAAGTGCGCCAACCCCAATTGGCATGGTCACAACTTTGAATTGCACGTGACAGTGAAAGGTGCCCCAGACCCCTTAACGGGTTATTGCATCAACCTCAAAGAATTGAAGGACATCATCAAAGAGTACGTGGAAGATCCCATCGATCACCGGAACCTCAATTTAGATGTGCCCTTTATGGAGGGTTTGCAGCCTTCGACCGAGAACTTGATCATCGCAATTTGGGAGCAGCTTGAACCTCATGTGAATGCTCGTGGTTGTACGCTTACGCATTTGCGTTTGTACGAAACAGAGAACAACTACGCGGATTATTATGGCGGAGAATAAAGGACCACTTTACGAGCGAATTGAGCGATATGACGAAGATGGTGTTCGCGGGTTGGCGAGCAACTTTCGCCATGTTTTGGCGCAAATCGGAGAGGATGTTGACCGGGAAGGCTTGCTGAAGACCCCCGAGCGGGCTGCAAAGGCCATGGCCGTGTTAACCGCTGGCATGCATGCGAAACCTGCCGAAATACTACGAGGGGCTCTGTTTGAAGAGTCGTGTGATGAAATGGTTTGCGTCAGGGACATTGAGTTGTATTCCCTCTGCGAGCATCACATGCTTCCCTTTTTCGGCAAAGCGCATGTGGCTTACATCCCTGACAAGCACATTGTGGGGTTAAGTAAAATTCCAAGGGTGGTGGACGCTTTTGCGCGCAGGCTGCAAGTCCAAGAGCGGTTGACCGAGCAAATCAGGGATTGCATTCAAGAGACCTTGAAGCCCAGGGGAGTAGCTGTCATCATTGAAGCTCAGCACCTTTGCATGCAGATGCGTGGAGTGGAAAAACAAAATTCCATTACGACCACCAGTGCGTTCACAGGAGCGTTTTTGGATGATCCGAAGACCCGCAAGGAGTTCATGAAACTGGCAATGGAATCGCGTTAAGGATTTTCAAAACTTGGCTAAAGGCCGTGAAAACCGGAATCGTTTCTTTTGTTATTTTGCCCCATGAACAATTACGATTCTCCTCAGATTTTTGACGATGTTGTGGTGGAAGATGAAGCCGCGATCAGTCGATTTGTTTCGAATGTGTTTTCTTGGATGACGGCTGGATTGCTCCTGACGGGGGCAGTCGCTTATTATTTTGCGGCGAGCGGGTCCGTATCCTTGTTGATTGGAGCCTCTGGCGGGATGTCCCTCTTTGGGTGGGTAGCCATGTTGTCTCCTTTCGGTTTCATTTTAGCCATGAACTTAGGTTTTCAACGCTGGTCGGCATCTTCCCTGATTGTGCTGTTTCTGGCTTTTGCGGCGGTCATGGGCATTTCGCTTAGCACCATTTTCCTTGTTTACGCAGGTTCAACCATCTTTCAAGTATTCGGCATTACTTCCTTGACGTTTTTGGTCATGGCCATTGTCGGATACACCACGAAAACAGACTTGACTTCGTTCGGGAAGTTGATGTTCATGGGGCTCATCGGAATTCTCATTGCCAGCGTTGTGAACTGGTTCATTGGATCACCGGCCTTGGATTACATCATCAGCATTGTTGGGGTGTTGGTCTTTGTGGGCCTCATTGCCTATGATACCCAAAAGGTCAAGCGAATTGGGGCCGGTGTAGAGTATGGCTCTGCTACGGCTACGAAATTGGCGATTCTGGGCGCAACAACCCTTTATTTAGACTTCGTGAACTTGTTCTTGTTCCTCCTGCGGATTTTCGGAGGACGTCGCGATTGATCAGCGAATCATCACGTGTTGGGTACTCGTGCGTCCGTCTTCCAATCAGCGAATCATCACGTGTTGGGTACTCGTGCGTCCGTCTTCCATTCGCAAGTGAATCAAGTAGGCGCCTGAAGGGTAATTCTGGGCTTGAATGAAATGCTTGCTCGTGCCAGCAGGGAATGTGCCTTCATGAATGGTTTGTACGCAGCGTCCAGTGGCATCCATCAATTCCAATCGTCCCCGTCCTGCTTGCTGCAAGTGCAAGGGGATGCAGGTAATTGAGCTGGCTGGGTTAGGAAAGACTGGCTCCTGGAAGGCCAACTCATTCTCGGAAATTCCCTGGGCCATGGCACCGACACGGAAACTCCAGAATCCATCAGGAGCGGGCATGGGACGGTTGCCCATTTTTCCGCTTGTGGCTTCGCCGTGCAGGTAATATTCGACAACGGTGCCCTCCGATTGTGCTGGGATGGTCCCAACGTATTCATCTCCGCCTGCACCAGTCAAAACGATTGGGTTCCAAGATGCCTCTCCTTCCAAGCGCCAAAAAACCTGGGCGAGGTTGATTCCTGTGCGGTGAGAGCAGGTGGCAGAGACATCGTATCCATTGACCGTGTCGTCGGTGTCAGGCAAGGGCAGGTGGCTCAGAATGAGTGGGTCTTCTACCCCTACGCTGTGCGTAATGCAGTGGATGGCTCCGCTGAGTTGGATGATGTCTTCCCCGTTGTTATCGCAATCGATTCCAACGATGTTATACCCGGGAAGCAGCTCCTCGTAGATCCGCAACGCAGTGGTGTCGTACTGTTCGTAGTAGGTGGGGACAAGCAAGGTGTTGTTCACGAAAACGCTGTTGGTATAGGTCAAATAGTCACCTCCTTGGTTCGGATATCCTCCATTGAATCCTGACTCTGGAGGACTCGGAATGCGAATCACTTCAAAAGGTGTGCCCCAACGGGTGGTGTAATTGGCCAAAACGTATTCAATGTTCGCTTCGATTTGAGGTCCATCAGCCACGCCAGTCGGATACTCTGCCACAAGCAGGCGGGATTCATCCAACAACTTCATGTGCATGTCGATGTGGTGAATGCCATCGTATGGCAAGGTGGGCATGAGCGCGTATTCGTCTAAGCCATGAAAGGCCTGCATGATTTCAAAAATCTCCTCCACCGTATGATCTGGATAATTCGTCCACCAGGTAGCCCCTCCCATGTTTTCATCCAACACCAATTCAGAGGCAAAAGCGGTTCCAAATCCGTCGCTCATCCAGTTGCCTCCTGTCCCCATCAAATCTGTGGGGGATGCTGTTGTGCTGTAAACCGGAATGTCAAGTGCAATGCCGAGTTCATCGGCAATCACATCGTCTTGAGGTCGGTTTCTGTTGTAGATCCAATCCACGAGAATCCGATCGTCATTCCATGAGCCGTAGACCGTTGTAGCCCCATAATCTCGAATCCAGATGCTGTTGTAATCGGCGTTGACGATTTCAACTTGGGTCATGTCCACTGGCCCACCGCACGAGTTGCCGGTGAGGTACTCTTCACAGGCCGCAGGATCATCTGCAAAAACGACCACCAAGCATTCCGTTGCCGAAGCAGCAACAATCTGCTTTTGAATGCAGGGGAAAGATGTCCATGCGATGGTAAGGGCCTCGATTTCCTCCCATTCGGCTGATGTCCTCAGGTCATTAAACGGGGGAGGGTCCGTGATGCCGCGTGTGTGCACAGGGGCAAATCCAATCCGCTCTGCGTGCATTCTTTCCGCCTCCGTCTCTGCGTGTGGCCAGGTGATGTGTTGCGCATGGGTATGGAAAAAAGGAATGGACACCAGGGTGACCAAAAGAAGTGTAAAGGCAGGTTTCATCTTTGCAGCGGTTGGGTGCCAATTTACGATTCAATCACGCCTAATGCAATTCACTCAATTCAACGAATTGAAACGCATTCGAAGAACATGAATGTTGATATTTGCGTCGAGCAAATTTCTTATTTTAATTTGACGCATGGGCCGGTGGATGATTTTTGTGGTGATGTTCATGGCGAGCCATGAATTTGGATTAACTCAAGGCGAATACCCACCAATGCTCGGCCCATTGAATTGGGATGGGAGCATGGGAGAGCCCGTTGCCCAAGTGGTTGATGTGGCATGGGACTACTTGCAAGACTTCGAGGTTGGAGATTTTGACGGTGACGGTGCGACCGATTTGTTGTTTGCAGATCGAAGGGGGTTGATGGTTTGTTGGGGAGATGGAGGAGGTGGACTTCAATCTTCTTTGAATTTGCTGTCTCTGGATGGAGTGTTGCAAGCATTTGTGATGGAAAAGGATCACTCGCAAGGCCATGTCGTTTGGATGAAAACGAGTGAGAGCGACGAGTTAGTTGCCCACGCTTTTCATGGAAGGCAACTTGCACGATTCAATTCGATTCACAAGGAACTGGCCAGGAATCCAATAGCCATGGAGGAGGGGTTGTTGCTCTGCGATCTAGAGGGAGGGATTTTCCTGGCAAAGGGTGGAGCTTTGAATCGATTGAATTCAGTGGAGGGTAAAATTGACGGCCTTGATGTGGCAGATTTCAATGGTGATGGGCAGTTTGATTTGGTCATTCAGCAACAGGGAGATGTTTTCATTTCGTTGGGGAATCCATCAGGGTCTTACTCGAATTGGGTTCGTTTGGATGAGGACGGAGAGGCTTCCTCATTTGTTGTCTGTGAGGATGTCAATGGGCAGGTTGGAATTTTGGTTAAGGCGCTTGAACCGGGCAGCACCACTTTTTGGTTTTGGAACGATTTGCAGTGGGAGCGGTCCTTGCTGCAACTGAAAAGATCGGCCAGGCTGATTGCCCAAAGAAGCAAACAATTCCGCGGGGCTGCCCTGGTGTATGTGCCGGTGAATCAGTCGTTGTTTCTGTTTCCTTTTCGAAAGGATGGCGAACTTTTTCATACGTTCCCTTTGGCTGAAGTTGATGGCGATCACCTCATTCGAATAGCGGATTGGGACGGTGATGGTGATGATGATCTGTTGATCTTGGAGAAGGTAAACCGAACCCTGCATTTCCTTCCATTCGTAGGAAACCCGGTTGAGTCAGATTTAGTGTTTGGTCGACACGTTTTACACACCATCGGGGATTGCAAACAGCTGCCATTCCAATTGCCAATTCATATGGATGAGGAGTGGATTCAAGGAATGAGCTGGCACGAAGGAGTAGACGAGTGGCTGATTGCGGAAGGAGGACTCTGGGGCTTGGGAGCCAGTTCTCAGGTGCGCAACCTGTACAAAGCAGCCAAAGAGGGTGAATTCCTCCATCCGTCTGAGGAGGCAGGTGCAGAGGAAAGGAGCACTTGCATCAAGATGGGATACCTGCAATACGAGGAACACCTGCCGGATCCTTGTTTGAAAGTTGACTTCAATCAAGCTTGGCATCACTTGACCTATTCCCGCGGAAACCAAGGCGAAACGGAGGTGGCCATGGATGGTGTTCATCGCTTTTCTGGCTCTTCGGCTGCGCGGCGGTATGATCACCGAATGTTGCAAATAGGAGCTGCATTTGGCACGAAATGGGGTGAGTTTAGTGCCGTCGACATCGATGAAGTTGAGCTTTACGAAGGACACCTTTCCAAGGAGTCGATTCTTTCATTTCATATGGATGAACTCGGGGATTCGGATTTGAAACCTGTGCTTAAACTCAACTTCGATTCCCCAGCACCATTGAGTTTATCCCCGTTGGCGGGTGAGCTAACCTTGGAAGGGGGCACCTCATTTGCACGGACTCCTTGGGGCAAGGGGCTGAGGTTGGACGGTAAAACTGGACGTGCACATACTTTTTTCGAGGTCCCTAAGCGCAATTTCGTCCTTGATTTTCGAT
Source organism: Flavobacteriales bacterium (assembly GCA_036825655.1). Lineage (GTDB taxonomy): Bacteria > Bacteroidota > Bacteroidia > Flavobacteriales_D > Sanyastnellaceae > JALQTD01. The sequence continues at coordinate 5,583 of DAISXU010000122.1, forward strand.
TCAAATTGAATAAACCGATCGAGGGCAATAGCACCTTGGTTTCATTTTATGGGATGTACAACTTTAGGATTTCAGTGGGGAAGGGGATTCCCATTGACGGGTTGGCAGAATCTCCGGTCCGGTTTGAATTGGAAGAGGGACATGATTCATTGGGCGGATTCCTTTTTACTTGGGGCGGGGAAGTTGTGCGGATGCTGTCCTCAGGAGCTTGGATGCAGCCTGTTCCCGGCGGTTGGGAGTGCATCAATTCGGGGTTGCTTCCCCCAGGTGATTGCAGGTTAGATCCCTGGGCGGATACGGGAATCTGCTATGGAATTTTTGGTGAGGATGGCGAGGTATGGAAATGTGAGTATTTGGGGGGAGATTGGGAGTTTGTGGGAATTTGGGCAAGTGCAATCGGGAACATGGACCATGTTGTTTCGACGGGCCATTGGCCTTTCATGTGGAGAGATGACAGGGAGGAGTTAGGGTGGCTGGACCTGGATGGAAATTCCTTTTACCAGGTTGCCGGTTCGGCTTTGCCTGAACAAGTCCTTTCAACTCGTCCAGCAGCAGGTGGAGTGGAGTTCATGGATGAAAAGGGCAATTGGTGGCTCGTTCCAAGGGCTTCTGGTCGAGAAGGTCGGCTGGATGCGCTGTCCTCGTTTTCTTGGCAGAAGGAGGTGTGGGGTGTTGGGGTTTTTCTATCGGTGGTGTTGGTGTTCTTTGTACGCCGGAAATTCAAAGCGCCTCAGAAGGGGAAGGGCCCTCTGTTGGCGTCAGATTCCGTTGCCTATGCCATGGTGGTGCTTCAGCCGCATGCGGGCACGCAGGTGGAAGTGGCTGAATTGGACGCCATTTTGGGAATAGACTCCATTACAACGGACGAGACTAGGCGATCTCGGCGGTCTCGGGTAAGCTGATTCGTGAGGCTAACCTCGACGATAT
>DAISXU010000123.1:0-6467 GCA_036825655.1 Flavobacteriales bacterium
CAATGACTCGATTGCTTTTTCTTTTTGCACTAGCTGCCGCTGCAGGATGCTCTTCCTGCGATAACGGCGGAGAAGACGTGCTCGTTGAGATTCGGTTTGTTTCAGATCGAACGGCCTTCGAAAACGAGCCCAACGCCGTCTTCGCCTTTGATGTAGTGTTGGACGCTGCCTCCACAAAAGAGGTTCAAGTGTCCTTCGCAACAAACTCAATCAGTGCTGAATCGGGTGACGATTTCACCCCATCATCTGGTACATTGACTTTTCAGCCCGGCGAAACAACCGCCACCATTGAAATCCCAGTCGTCATTGACAACTACCTCGAACCGGATGAGCAGTTTTCTGTTGTTCTCAGCAACCCTGTCAATGCTTACTTGAAAAATCAGGAACAGATAGCCATTGGCACCATACGCAACGACGACACAACGGTCCAACTCGCAAGTGGAGGATTCGATGCACCTACCTCCTACCCCGGATTCACCCTCTCTTGGTCGGACGAATTCGATGGAGACGTCATCAATCCCGCTCATTGGACCTATGACATCGGTGCGAATGGCTGGGGCAACCAGGAATTACAGAATTACACCAATGACCCCGCCAACGCGTACCTCGATCAGGGTAACCTCATCATCCGAGCTGAAAAAGTAGCCGGTGAGCAATATACATCTGCCCGCTTGAAGAGCGTCGACCTGCAAGAGTTCGAATTTGGACGCATTGACATTCGCGCAGTTCTGCCTACCGGACAAGGCATGTGGCCTGCAATCTGGATGTTAGGAGCTAATTACCCAGAAGTTGGCTGGCCCGATTGCGGTGAAATCGATATCATGGAAATGATCGGCTCACAACCGAACAGGGTACATGGTACCATACACTTCGGCGCTGATCCCAGCCAGCACAACTCTCATGGCGGATCGACAGCCGTTCCTTTTCCAGAGCAACTCGCTGACGCCTACCATGTGTACTCCATCGAGTGGGAAACGGATTCCATTCGGTGGCTCTTCGATAACGAAGAGTACTTCTCTGCGTCTCCGGATAACATGAATGGCCAACCATACCCATTCAATCAGCCATTCTTCTTCATTCTCAACGTGGCAGTTGGAGGAATTTGGCCAGGATATCCGGATGATACAACACCGTTCCCCTCGTACATGGCCATCGACTACATTCGAGTTTATCAATAAACACTGGCCCTTCAAGGTGAACTGACGCCAAAATCTAACACCTACCTGAACTTCTGTGAATGTGCAGTTGTTGTGCAGGGGAAATAATGTGTTTTATCTACACCTTTTCTTAACTTGACGTTAAAATTCGACAACTCAACGACATGAAGCTTCATTCATTCATTCAAACGCTCCAGTGCAGGCTTACAGCTGTTGCAGGACTTGCTTTGATTGCCAGCGGCGTAACTGCCCAGACGCACCAAGTTACATTCAACGTAAACATGGCCAATGAAACGGTAGCAGCCACAGGCGTGTTTCTGGCAGGTGGCACCAACTTTGGTGCTCCCGGAGACAACCTCATGACCGATGCGGATGGAGATGGGATTTATTCCATTACCGTTGAAGTAGCGGATGGATTCAGCGGTCATTACACCTTTACGAATGGTGCTTGTGCTGATTGGGGATGCAAAGAGAACTTAGCAGGGCAATCTTGCGGAGATGCAACCAACTTCAACGACCGCCTTTTGCCAGCAGTAACAGAAGACACCACCATCAGCACGTGCTTCGCTCAGTGCTCTACGGATGGTTCTTGCCAGGCATCGAGCGGTCCAGCCGACGTCACCTTTCAAGTTGACATGACGCAGCAGACAGTAGCAGGAGGGGTTTTCATCTCAGGTTCGATGGATGGATGGTGCGGATGCACAGCGATGTCAGACGCCGATGGCGATGGCATTTACACCGTTACCCTCAGCCTCGCAAACGGAGCACACGAGTACAAATTCCTCAATGGAGGTTGGGGCTCAGAGGAAGTGTTCAACGCGACGGATTACACGAGCTGCACCCTGACCACAGGGGCCTTCACCAACCGCTTATTGACTGTTGATGGCAATGATCCAGTTACCCTAGATGCTGTTTGCTTCAACTCGTGTGACGTGTGCTCGGGAGACGTTCCCGGCTGCACAGACGACACCGCGAACAACTACAATCCGTTCGCCACAATTGACGATGGCTCTTGCACTTATGGAACGGCAGGCTGCACCGACGAAACGGCTGCCAATTACAACACTGAAGCCACCATTGAAGATGGCTCTTGTTTGTATGCGACGTTCTTCAACGTGGACATGAACTGCGTCACAGAGGCGTACACAACGGTTCACATCACTGGCCCATTCTGTGGCTGGTGTGCAAGTGCAGGCTACAATGACATGACTGACATCGATGGAGATGGCATTTTCTCCGGTGAGCTTTGGCTCCCTGCAGGAGAAACCGAATACAAGTACATGGTTGACAATTTTGTGGCACAAGAGAACCTCGCGGACGACATGGCTGCCGGAGCAACCTGCGCCCCCATCACCGACTTTGCATCTTACGCCAATCGCTTGGTTGTTGCAGGCACCACTGTAAACCAAACGTATGGAAGTTGTTCTGCTTGCAACCCTGAAGGAACGCCTGGATGTACAGACGAAACTGCTGCCAACTACAATGCTGATGCAACAGACAACGATGGCTCATGCTTGTATGCCACCACCTTCAATGTTGACATGTCTTGCGCTGGTGTAGAATTCAGCACGGTTCACATTACCGGACCTTTCTGCGGCTGGTGCGGCACGACAGAGTACAACACGTTCAGCGATGATGATGGTGACATGATTTACTCGGGCGAACTTTGGTTGCCTGCTGGTGAAACGGAATACAAGTACATGATTGACGGTTTTGCAGACCAAGAGAACTTGGTAGACGATATGGTAAACGGTGCCACATGCGCTCCTGTGACCGACTACGTGGGTTATGCTAACCGCTTGGTTACTGGTGGCAGCACGGTCAACGAAACCTATGGCTCTTGCACAGAGTGCGGTACGGAAGTGTTGACCGTGACCATTGATTTCGCTTTCGACATGAACAACAGCGAATACCCCAATGCCGATTACGACAACGTGGTCATTAACGGCTCCTGGAACAACTGGTCTGGATGGGGTGTGACATTGACCGACGATGACATGGATGGCATCTTTACCGGATCAGGTGAATTTGAACAAAACACGACCTTCGAATTTGTTTTGGCCGTCACTGGACCTGCCGATGGAAACAGCGGATGGGGAGTAGCGATCAATGCACCTACTGAGTGCAGCTCGAACCCTGACTTGCCATTGGGCCAAGGCGGTGGAAATTACGGTGTAACTGTAGGAACGGAGAACCAGTCCATTGCATTCTGTGCAGGAAGCTGCGAGGCGACGTGTCCGACTTTGGGTTGCACTGACCCATTCTATGCTGAGTTTGACCCCTATGCTACTCAGGATGATGGCACCTGCTTCACGCTTAAAGTTTGGGGATGCACATACGAAGCCGCATCGAATTACAATGCTTCAGCGAACACGGACGACGGATCATGCATCATCGAACAAGGCAGTGATTGTCCTGGTGATTTGAACCAAGACGGAGCAGTCGGAACTTCTGACTTGCTCGCATTCTTGTCGCTCTTCGGAATTGCATGTGAATGAAATACAGATTGATTTAGCTTGAACAATCTGAGCGGGCTGCCTGTGGGCAGCCCGCTTTTTATTTTTGGAAGATCAAGTTGGTAGCGCATCCCATGAGACCGAAATTTGCTCCATGAACCGGCTTGTGAGAAGAACCCAGTGGGCATTGATGGCCTGTTTCATTGCAGGAACTGCGCATGTGAATGTTTGGGGTCAGTCGTCGCCCCGGCTAACTGCCGATGAAGAAAAGGAGTTTCGCACCATCCCTACCCCTCCTGAGGTATCCGACACGGTGATTTGGGCTCAAGGTGGGAAATGGGACGTGAACTTTTCCCAAGTATACCTGCACAACTGGGCTGCAGGAGGGCAAAGCACGCTTTCGCTCATCACAAAATTCGACTACACGTGGGAATATGGCTATCGCAACTTAGCTTGGGATAGCGAAGTGCACAGTGCCTTGGGTCTGCTCCATCGAGCTGATGAAGGCGTTTTGCAAAAGACTGACGACCGCATCGAAGGCGCTACAAAACTCGGTTTGCGGGCAACCGAAAGTGGGTTTGCAACAATCATGGCGAGCTTCAGGTCGCAATTCGCACCTGGCTATCCACTGGTCAATGGCATGCCAGATCGAACAAATCGAACCTCCAACATCCTCTCTCCAGGTTACTTTGTCTTAGCAGCAGGGATGGACTACAAAAATGACCCGCACGATTTCACCTTGTTTCTCGCCCCCTTTACGTATAAAGTAACTTGGGTGTTGGATAAAGGGCTCTCTGAGGCAGGTGCTTTTGGAGTAACACCCGGGGAGAGAAGTAGGCGCGAATTAGGTGGGTATTTGAAATTGGGCTGGAAGACGCCGGTTGTTGAGAATGTCGATTATGCCATTCGTCTGGACCTGTTCTCAAATTTCCTGAACAATCCTGAAAATGTGGATGTGTTCACTGATCACACCATTTCAATGAAGGTCAATGACTACCTCACCACCACCATCAGCGCCACCTTCATCTACGATGATGATGTTTTGCTCCAAAAAGAAGAGGCCGAAATTGACTCCGATGGAACTGTTGTTACCCCCGCCAAAGTTGGCCCTGGACTGCAACTCCGTGAAGTTCTATCAGTTGGATTCTCGATGAAGTTCTAAAAGCCATGATGCCTATTTTCGTGGCATGAAAGCATTCGTATTCCCTGGCCAAGGCGCTCAATTCTCAGGAATGGGCAAGGACTTGTTCGACGCTTCTGACATCGCTCGTCAGCGATTCAATGAAGCCAATGAAATTCTTGGTTTTGACATCGCAAAAATTATGTTTTCGGGCAGCGATGAGGAGCTCAAACAAACGCGTGTTACCCAACCCGCAATCTTTTTGCATTCTGTCATTTTAGCCGAGCTATTGGGGGCCGATTTCAATCCAGGAGTGGTTGCTGGCCATAGCCTTGGGGAGTTTTCTGCTCTGGTAGCTGCTGGATCGCTCACATTCGAAAGTGGCCTGCGCCTCGTTGCTGAGCGGGCTTCGGCGATGCAAGCTGCATGTGAAGCAACTCCGTCAACCATGGCCGCTGTTTTGGGTCTGGAGGATGCGGTTGTTGAACAGATCTGCGAGGCCACGGAAGGAGTAGTTGTGGCAGCCAATTACAACTGTCCGGGACAACTCGTTATTTCCGGAGAAGTCCCTTCTGTAGAAGCGGCATGCAATGCACTGACTGAGGCTGGTGCACGGAGGGCTTTGATTCTCCCAGTAGGTGGGGCATTTCACTCCCCGCTCATGGAACCAGCCCGGGAGCGTCTGGCTGCTGCCATCAATGCAACAGAATTTCAGCAACCTCGCTGCCCTATCGTGCAGAACATCCATGCCCAAGCGGAGACGAATCCACAGGCCATTCAAGCCAATCTCAATGCCCAGTTAACTGGCGCCGTGCGGTGGACTCAGTCCATGCACACCATGACTTCAATGGGGGCGAGTGAAGTCGTTGAAGTAGGGCCTGGCAAGGTGCTTCAAGGGCTATTCAAGAAAGTGGATCGTGCGTTTTCAACCTCAAGCGCCACCATTTGAGCGATTTTTAAATCATTAAAAAAGGGGATGGCCATGTGCCATCCCCTTTTTTCATTGACCACAGCGGATTCAAATCGCTGACAGCCCTGTGTAAAGATTTTGCACTTCTATTTCCGCTGCATGCAATGAACTCTTCAGCAGGCTGTTTTCAGAGCGCAGCTCATCGCAACGCCTCTGTGCACGTGCTAACTCTGTTTTCAATCGCATGAATTCATGCAATGCTGCTGTCCTCTCTTGGCGAGCAGCTTCCAGTTGAATGAGCAAATCCTCCATGTGTCAAATATCCGACATCCAGAGAGCCACCTCATCCCACCTGCTCATCTACTTATGCACGAATCTTCGTTCATTATGAACGGCGACGCAATCGAACGGCATGAGCCGTCAAAACAACGCCGCTGGCTGCTGACACGGCAGCAGCCATCAAGTACAAGCTGGGAATTCGTTCGAGCATTCCTTGGTAAATGGCACCCGAAATGAACGCCCCCAACCCAATGCCCAACTCCAAGGCCATGAGCATCGTTCCCAATGCCAGGGCAATGCGTCCCGGACGAGCCAAGTCCGCTGTCCACGCAAAAACCGTAGGCATGTTGATTCCGACCGAGATGCCATACACTACCCCCGCAAATGCCGCGCCTAATTTGGTCTCCGCATAAGCCAAAAGCAACATGCCCAATGCGAGCAACCAAGCACCGATGACCATCAATGGAATTCGTCCATATCGATCCGAGGCCCGGCCAGCGATGAAACGCATGCAAATGCTAGCCAACACCGCAAGGGTGTTGAAG
>DAISXU010000124.1:0-6397 GCA_036825655.1 Flavobacteriales bacterium
GTGGGTACAAGTAATCATTGCCCAGCATTTCATACGCACGCACCCAATTGGAATGCCATGCCTCCTGCTCGGTCATGCATTGGATGAACGCGTGGTGGAGCGGGAAGTCCAACAATCCTGGCAAACAAGAAACATAGCCGTCCTTGTTCTGGGACCCCGCTTGCCAGTAAGCCAGTACCGATGGATTCAAACTCCACTCCTCTCCGCTCATATTGAAGTTCGGATAGGCCGCCATCACCTCGCAACTCCAGCGTGCCATGAATGCCGCATCGGAATAAGGATAGGTGTCCATTCGAATTCCTCCAAGTCCGAGGAACTCGATCCACCAAATCGTGTTTTGGATGAGGTAATCGGCCAACAGGGGTTGGCGTTGATTCAAGTCGGGCATTTCCTTGACAAACCAACCGTCGGAAAACCCATTCAAGTCGCCCTGCGCGGCATAAGGATCTCGCAGGGTTGTGCGGCGATGCGTCGTGGGCGTGAACTCCGCTTCGTTGTTGATCCAATCGTGCGTGGGCAAATCTTTCAACCACGGGTGCTCCGATCCGCAGTGATTCATGATCATGTCCATGATTACCTTCATTCCCCGGTCCCGAGCAGCATGGGCAAGTGCCCGATATTCTTCATTGCTCCCAAACCGTGGATCAACTCGGTAGTAATCCGTTGTCGCGTATCCGTGATACGACCACTGTGGCTGGTTGTTTTCCAATACCGGATTGAGCCAAACGGCCGTAAATCCCATGCTATCGAGGTAACCCAAGTGTTGCTGAATCCCTGCCAAATCCCCACCATGCCGGCCGTGATCATTCGAGCGGTCCAATCCTTCCAGCATTCCTTCTACTTCGTCGTTGCTCGGATCTCCATTGGCGAATCGATCCGGCGTGATTAGGCAGATCGCATCTTCCGGGCCATATCCTTGGATGCCATCGCCACCATCTGCGAATCCTTCCCGAATTTTCAATTCAAATGGCGTCCTTCCCACCGGCTTTGAACGACGGGCTGAAGGATCGTTCCATTGAATGGCGACGATGCCTGCGGGAGCATCTGCTGCCACATGCAGGTACAGGAATTGATAGTTGGGATTGACCCCGTCGCGTGCAATTCGACAGAGTTCAACGCCGGGGTAATCAATGCGCGGTTCCAACGCCCCAATGCCCTTGCCATGGATCATGATCTGAACGGTATCCACAGGCATCCCCACCCACCAATTCGGCGGATCAACCCGTTCAACAAACGATTGCGAAAGCCCCAAGGTGACTCCGCTCATCCAATACAAGGCTGCGAGAAAAAGCGATCGAAAGTTCATGTTCCAATGATATGGCACAAAGAAAGCAACAGAAACCGGCAATCAAAGCCAACGCAACAAGCGATCGATCAATTGGGTTTTCCATTTTGCATATGGAGGCATCAACAAGGAAGCAGCGCCATCCGAACGCTGCTCATAAACCCCGCGCATGTGCGTGAATTCCTTAAAACCATGTTCGCCATGCCCGGAACCAATTCCGCTGTTTCCAAGTCCTCCAAATGGCAGGTGATTGCTGGACACATGAATGACTGAATTATTGATGCTTGCCCCTCCTGACTGCACGGAATCAAGCACCTCGCTCACGAACCGATTTCGTTTGCTGTAGATGTACAAAGCAAGGGGAACGGGACGGCTGTTCACGGATTCCACCACTTCTTGTATGTCATCGTACAAAATGACCGGCAAGATGGGCCCGAAGACTTCTTCTTCCATGATCTTCGCCTCCACAGGCACCTCCGTCAAAATTGTTGGATGCACAAAGCAACGGCTTGCATCGCTCGTACCACCATGCGCTACTTTGGCGCCCTTGGAGACAGCGTCGTCCAGCAAATCCAACAAACGCTGGGCATGCGCATCTTTCACGATGCGCTGGTAGTCTGGATTTTCGGCTACAATGCCCGGATACAACTCCACCATGGCCGCTTTCAGCGCCTCCACAAACTCAGCTCCCCGGCTACGGGGCACAAAAATGTAATCCGGCGCCACGCAAATCTGACCTGCGTTGGACAGCTTCGCCCAGGCAATTTTTTTGGCCGTGGCCTTCATTGACGCCGATTCGTCTACGATCGCCGGCGATTTTCCTCCCAATTCGAGTGTAACGCTGCAAGGATGCTGGGCCGCGGCGCGCATGACAATCTTGCCAACCTCAGGAGACCCCGTGAAGTACATGTGATTGAAGGGCAAGGACAACAAATGCGTGGCCGTCTCGACGCCTCCCTGCACCACCGCCACCTCATTGACCGGAAAAACGGCTGCAACAATTTCGGCCACCACCTGGGCGGTTTGCCCAGTCAATTCCGATGGTTTGAGCATGACCGTACAGCCCGCGGCTATGGCAGCGACCAATGGACGGAACACCAATTGCATGGGATAATTCCACGGAGCAATGATCAACGCCACTCCTTTTGCCTCTTGCCTGATCCACGAAGCTGAACCCAAGAGCGCCAGTCCGCCGGCCACTCGGCGCGGCTTCATCCAACGCCTCAACCCTTTTTTTACAGCCTTGATCTCGGATTTGATGACAAAGATTTCCGTCAAGTCCACTTCTTCAGCCGGCTTCCGAAAGTCATCCCACATGGCCTTTTTCAAGTCCACTCGCCGCCTCCAAATCTCCGCATACAAGGACTCAAGTCGCTTGATCCGTTGCTTGGCATTTAGCTTTCGTTGGTCCGCGGAACGTTCGCGAAGCGCGTCGAAGGCTCGGTTCATCTGCTCAACAGAAGGCGACGATGGCAAAATTGGCTGAATCATTGTCAATATTTCTAGTAAACTAACACGTTCTGTGGTCAAATTCCTCTGAAATTTTCAGAAATTCGACGAATGAATGGCCATTGGGATGAGCGTTATGCCAAAACAGAAGGAGCTTATGGCAGAAAACCCACCCCCTTCTGGGTCCAAGAATTATCCCGCTGCAAAGGCCATAGCGTTTTACTCCCCTGCGAAGGAGAAGGACGCAATGCACTGTGGGCAGCTCAGCAAGGCTGGGAGGTGCATGCCGTTGACTCCAGTGCGGTCGGTATGGCCACATGCGATCGATGGTGCAAAGCCGCTGGCGTTGAAGACCACGTTCAAACGCACATTGAAGATGCCCTGACATTTGAAGGAGATCCCGAGGGCTATGATGTGGTCGGCCTCTTCTACGCGCACATGCCGGCCCCCTTGCGCCGGACGTTTCATCAAAAAGCAATCGCCTGGCTAAAACCCGGAGGAAAACTGGTCCTCGAGGGATTCAGCATCGACCAGTTGGGCTTGACATCCGGAGGTCCAAAAAAATCAGAAATGTTGTTTCAAATGAATCAATTAAAATCCGATTTCAACGAACTTGCCATCGAACACCTCGCACCCAAGCAAACCCACTTGGACGAGGGGCCTTTTCACCAAGGAAAAGCCGAAATCATTCAATTGGTGGGCACCGCTCCCATTCTTTAATTCCAGATCGAATCGCATGCACCACCCATTGAGTCTTTTGATCGCTGCGAGCGCCGTTGCCACTTCGCTCGCTTTTCTGTCGCCGCCCTCCTCCCTTCAGGAAACCTTGCACTCATCTTCTGAAATTGACCTATCAGCGCTTCAAAACGGGGACAAAGGCGCAGAACTTTACGCCCAATGGTGTGCGAGCTGCCATGGATTGAATGGACGAGATTTCATCCAACGCACCTGGAAACTGGGCAGTCAACAAGCGGACATTGAGCGCATCATTCGCAACGGCTACGCTCTTTTGGGAATGCCGGCTTACGGCCAACTATTCTCGCCGGATGAGATCAAAGACCTTTCCAACTACCTCTTAGCAAAAGCGGGTGAATCGCCCAATTTCAGGGCTTCCCCACCACAGTTGATTCAGGCGAGCGATCTTCAATTGCGTGCAAATGTGATTGCATCAAACCTGGGCACCCCATGGGGCATGGATTTCTTAAATGACTCAACGTTGTTTTTTACCGAACGAGAAGGAAGGCTTTGGGTGATGAAATCCGGTGTCAAGCAAGCCATTGCCGGCATTCCCAATGACATTCACGTCAAAGGACAAGGGGGATTGCTGGATGTTATGGTTTGGAACGATAACGCGCAGCCCAGACCCTGGATTTACCTCACGTACAGCAAAAATCATCCCGACGACATCAAGCTTTCCGCCACTGCCGTGGTACGCGGTGAATTGTTGGTCACCGATGAAGGGTTTAGCGTGCCGCATTGGGAAACCTTAATGGTCGCAGGGCCTTATGCCAAAACCCACCGACATTATGGAAGCCGGCTGGCCATGGGGCAAGACGGCATGCTGTACGTCACATGCGGCGAACGCGGGATGCGCGATGTGCATCCGCAAACCTTAACAACCGCTCCTGGAAAAGTGCACCGCTTGCACCCCGATGGCTCCGTGCCGAATGACAACCCATTCGTCGATGAACCCGGCGCCATTGCCAGCATCTGGTCATGGGGACATCGCAATCCGCAAGGCATGTTCGTTCATCCTGAGACTGGAGAGGTTTGGACCCATGAACATGGACCCAAAGGAGGAGACGAAGTCAACATCCTCCGGAAATCGGCCAATTACGGGTGGCCAGAAATCACCTTCGGACGGAATTACAGCGGAACCATCATCACACGAGACACGGCCAAAACCGGAATGGAACAACCGTTGCACTATTGGTTGCCTTCCATCGGAGCCTGCGGAATGGACATCGTTTTGGGCCGCGGATGGCCCCGAAGTTGGCAAAATAATCTGCTCGTCGGATCGCTGAGCTTTGAATACCTCGAACGCGTGGTGATTGACGCGTCCGGGCGCGTCACCGGCAGGGAACAATTGCTCGATGGCGTTGGACGCGTGCGCGACATCGCTCGGAATTCGAACGGTGACATCTACGTTGCCGTGGAAGGTGCGGGAACTATTTTTCATTTGGAACCTATCCAAGAGAATTAAGGCATGGCCCAGAGAAAAACCTTCCTGACCTTGTTGACTTTGGCGCTCGTGATGAGCCATACAAATGTTCATGCGCAAGCATTGACCCCCAAACTCACCGCAGCCGAGGAGACCGCTTTGCGCAATTCAGCCGCACCTCCGCAAGACACGATCTTATGGTCAAGCAAAGGCCTGATCAATATTCATTTCAGCCAAGTGCAACTCAGCAATTGGGCAGCCGGAGGCCAGAGCAATCTTTCATTGCTTACCAAACTCGACCAAAATTGGAACCTGGACCGCGGTAAATTCGGTTGGGATTCCGAGTTGCATCTCGCCTTTGGATTGCTGCATCGGCCTGAAGACCGTGTATTTCTGAAAACCGACGACCGCATCGAATGGTCCACGAAAATCGGATACCGCACCACCATGACTGGATTTATGACCGTCATGGCGCATTTTCGGTCCCAACTCGCCCCCGGATATGCCATTGAAAATGGCGCACCCAATCGCGCGCTACTCAATTCCAACTGGCTTTCCCCCGGCTATGGTGTCATCGCCGCCGGAATGGACTACAAACACCCCGAAAAGACCATCAATGTCTTTCTCGCTCCCATCACGTTCAAATCAACATGGGTCATGGATGACAGCCTCTCGCAAGCGGGAGCATTCGGTGTAACACCCGGCGAGACCAGCCGCTACGAAGTCGGGGGCTACTTGAAGCTCAACGCCAGCTGGAAAATCACAGAGGAAATTGGATACGCCATCCGACTGGACTTGTTTTCAAACTTCATGGACAACCCGCAAAACATCGATATTTACAGCGACCATGTCTTGTCCTTGAAAGTGAATTCGTGGCTCACAACCACCATCAGCGCCACGGTCATTTATGACGATGACATCGCCCTCACCAAAAACCCCGAAGAGGTGGATGGTGTAATCATCCCCAACATCGGACCGGGCGTTCAATTGAAACAAGTCCTATCGGTAGGACTGTCGTTGAACATTTAAACGCCTCGCTACGTCCATCCGAATTCATGCCTTAATTTCGCCGGTTCAAAAGACTATCAACACGATGAAAGCATTTGTTTTTCCTGGACAAGGAGCCCAATTCTCTGGAATGGGCAAGGATCTATTCGACGCTTCCGAAATCGCTCAAGAGCGTTTCCGACAGGCCGACGACATTTTGGGCTTTTCAATCTCAAGCACCATGTTCTCAGGGAGCGATGAAGATTTGAAACAAACTTCTGTCACACAACCCGCAATCTTTCTGCATTCCGTGATTTTGGCGGAATTGATGGGAGAACGGTTTGCACCGGATATGGCCGCGGGCCACAGCTTGGGTGAATTTTCTGCCCTCGTCGCCGCAGGTGCCTTGCAGTTTGAAGATGGATTGAAGCTGGTTTCCGAACGAGCCCAGGCCATGCAGGATGCATGCAACGCCGCTCCATCAACCATGGCCGCCGTGTTGGGCATGGAAGACG
>DAISXU010000125.1:0-6332 GCA_036825655.1 Flavobacteriales bacterium
CATCTCGGAAATGAAAATAATCTCTCCGGAAATTACTCACTTCGAAAAGTGTAGCGAATAGCCTTCACTACGTTACTTTTGTTGTCCCCATTTGCCCGAATGGCGGAACTGGTAGACGCGCACGACTCAAACTCGTGTTCCGCAAGGAGTGTGGGTTCGATTCCCACTCCGGGTACAAAAGGTCGCTTTCGAGCGGCCTTTTTTATTTTTTGTTCAGGATTACCAAGGCCCCAATAACGCCGGGAACCCATCCCATCAGGGTTAGCAGGCTGACGATCAGAACAGACCCACAACCGCGGTCCAGCACGGCCAGTGGGGGCAACAGGATGCACAAGAGGACGCGAAGCAATGACATGCCGTGAAGTTACGGCAGCATTCGGTTAATTTGCAGCATGAATTTACCTCTATGCCGCAAGGGCTGCGCGTTCCTCATGGTCGCTTTTTTTGGATCGTTCGTTCACGCTCAATTGATGTCACCGTTCAACATCGCTGGTGAGACCCAGTCCCGGGCCATTGGTCAATACGCAGAGATGACGGGTGCTGGATCGGGGCAGGTTTGGGATTACTCCTCAGCGGTGCCTCAGCAGTTGTTCACCCATGCTTACTCCAGCATGGCTTCGTCTTTGTTTGGCAAAACTTTTCCGGATGCGACATGGATTTTGGATGAGGAAGGGACGCAGCTTTTTTACGAATCTTCAGATAGCCTCTACTACCATGGTGGAGTCCAACAAGGGCTAGTTGTCTTTTATGAAAACCCGAACGTTTCCATGGCTTACCCTTTTGACTTGGGTGATTCACTTTATGATGAATTCACCGCTTCTTATGAGGTGGATCAATTGACCATCCTGCGAATGGGCTCCACTTCTGCTGCATGCCTTGGAACGGGTTCCTTGACCCTGCCCAATGGACAGCAATTCCCGGAGGCCTATCAAATCCATGTCATTGAGACCCTTATGGACTCCACGTCCCTTGGGAACTACTACGCTACAATCGAAGGGGATCACTTGTTTGTATCAGATTGGCCGATGCCCGTTTACAGCTCAGTGCTGTATACTGTAGAAAACCAAATCAACGGTACGCCCGAGCAAACGACACCTTTCACGAGTTGGTTGCACAACGTGGTGACGGGGGTGGATGGGGTGAATGATGCGGCAGATTTTGCAATACATCCCAATCCAGCGCGGGCTGGGGAGGCATGCACGGTGATTTGGGCGACACCTCCTGCGGCCTACCGATTGACGGATGTTGAAGGCAGGGTCGTCCGGGAAGAACGCGTGGCATTTGGTTCGCCCTATTCTGCGTTGAATACCCAAGGAATGAATGCGGGAGTGTACTTCCTGAGCACAGACGGCAACCAACCTGCTCAACGGTTGGTGATTGAGTAAGTTACTCGTTTCCTGGAAAGACCTCAATCGTGCGCTCGACTTGAATCAAGTCAGCCCATTTTCCGTCATACCGGGTTCCGCGCACAATGTGGTTGTCGATCCAATGGTAATTGCCTCCACGTGGTTTACCCATTAGGAGCCCATGGTAGGAAAACCCCCATTGCTTCAACCAGGCTTCGGTCACTGGGCGGTGCTCTTCAGTGCGTGAAGTGAAAAATGTAATGATGTGGCCTTCGCTGTGCCACCGGTTAAGGGTCTCAACGGCACCCTCATAAGGCTTCACGGTAGCCATGCGGTCGGGCTCTTCGTTGGGCACATCGTCGGTAATCGTACCATCGATGTCGATGAGGTAATTCTTAACGCCTTCAGGCAATTGGGGGCTGGCAGCTTGACCAGCTGCGTCGCGGAGTTGTTCCAGGTTCATGATCAGTGGATAAAAAGAGAACCGAGGGATCATTGCCCGCTTGGCGCAAATTTCGCCTACCAATCAACATGAAACAAGCCGAGAATCAGTAAGCTCGCTCGCCTCTTCCTTCCATGTAATAAACAAACGCTCGGTTCACCACCTTGTGCCCACCTGGCGTGGGAAAATTGCCTGAAAAATACCAATCACCCGAATGGTTGGGGCAGGCTTTGTGCAAGTTTTCGAGTGGTTGGAAGATGATTTTCACCTCGGATTTCATGCCTTCTGGTGTAAGAAGTTCAGAAACCTTGGCGCTGATTTCGTCTTCGGTAAATGGATCATAAATCGCGCGGACCTGGTTTGTGTTTTCCTCTTTGGACAATTGAATCTGTGCTTTGCACCGTTCGTAGGTCTCCTGGAGTATATGCTCCATGTTCCGCTCCTTGAGCAGTTCCACCGCAGCTTGAAAGGCCACGAAATCGCCGAGTTTTGCCATGTCAATTCCATAGCAATCGGGGTAGCGAATTTGTGGTGCACTGGACACCACTACGATGCGGCGGGGTTCCAACCGGTCGAGGATCCTTAGGATGGAGCGTTTCAGGGTTGTACCGCGCACGATGCTGTCGTCGATTACAACGAGGTTATCCACCCCAGGAGTGACGGTTCCGTAAGTGATGTCGTACACGTGGGCGACCAGGTCATCCCGGCTTTTATCCTCCGTGATGAAGGTGCGGAGTTTTGCGTCTTTGATGGCGATTTTCTCGATTCTTGGTCGCTCCGTCAGGATGGCCTGGACTTCATTGGCGTCCGGAGACTCACCCAACCCGATGATCCGCGCAATCTTCGATTGGTTCAAGTAATCTTCAAGGCCTTTGATCAAGCCGTAAAAGCTCACTTCGGCTGTATTGGGGATGAAACTTGTAACCGTTTGGCCTAAGTCGTGTTCTACGGCCTCCATCACCTTTGGCACAATCAACCGCCCCAGTTCTTTTCGCTCTTCGTAAATGTCACGGTCGTTGCCGCGAGAAAAGTAAATTCGCTCAAAACTGCATGCCCTGCGAGGCGCCTCGGGTTTTACACGTTGGCAAGAGACGCTTCCAGAACGCTTGATGATCAAAGCGTGTCCTGGTTCTAACTCGGTAATCTGCTCTGTAGATAAGTTGAAGGCCGTTTGGATTACAGGCCGTTCGCTCGCTACCACCACCACCTCGTCGTCTTCGTACCAAAATGCAGGACGGATGCCATTGGGGTCGCGCATCACAAATGCATCACCGTGGCCTACCATTCCGCACATGACATACCCGCCATCCAAAGAACTAGCGGCTCTTTTCAATACATTTTGAAGGTCGAGCTCTTCACCAATGGCCTCTGATATGGCGGGTTTCTCGTAGCCCTGTTCCTTGAATTCATCGTAGAGCCGTTGGTTTTCCTCGTCCAAAAAATGACCGATGCGCTCCAAAACCGTTACGGTATCCGCTTTCTCCTTCGGGTGTTGGCCCAACGCTACGAGTTTTGCGAACAACTCATCGGTATTGGTCATGTTGAAGTTCCCCGCAACCACCAAGTTGCGAGTGCGCCAGTTGTTCTGGCGTAAAAAGGGGTGGCAATTTTCAACTTCATTCTTACCAAATGTTCCATAGCGCAGGTGCGCTAAGAACACTTCCCCAGTAAAAGCATGATCTCGTTGAAGCACTTCAGCATCCTTGAGTTGATTCGCTGGGATTCCCTCAAATCGGCCCATGACGCGAGAGAAAATGTCTTGGATGGGTCGATTGTCCACGCTCCTTACGCGAGAAATGTACCGGTGACCTGGCTCGACAGCCAGTTTGATGTTGGCCAGCCCGGCCCCATCTTGGCCGCGGTTGTGTTGCTTTTCCATCAACAGGTACATTTTGTTGAGGCCATAGAATGCCGTGCCGTACTTATCGATGTAGTGCTGCAGTGGCTTTTTAAGTCGAAGCAGCGCTATGCCGCATTCGTGTTGGAGGAAGTCGCTCATGGAGTACCTGAGGTGGCGAAAGTTTCAGGCCAAATTTACACCGCACACCCCACGCTTACCCCATAATGGATCGGTTCCCTTGCAAACCACCGGTATGGATGACGAGCAGCCGCGCTCCAGGCTTCATCCAGGCGCTGCGTTCCGCTACTGGACGCACCAATTCAGCCTTTAACCGCGAAATGAGCTTAGCGGTGTAAACCCGATCCAGGGGAATGCCTGTTTCGCCTTCCCACTCCTTCCAATCTTGTGCTACCCTCGCATTCATTTTTCCAAATCCACCTGCGTGAGCGTCCGTCCACCAAGTCACTTGGTTCAAGAGCTCTTCCACCCACTCTTCGTCTCCCACAGACCAGTGCAAGAGCCGCGCGACCTGCGCTTGGTGGTTGACGCCTTTCAGTGCGCTGACCCCCACGATGCGGGCATTCCCCCCCGTTTTCAACACAATCCCCCCTAAGGTGGTTCCGGTTCCAACAGAAACCAGAATGGCATCCCAATCTTCTTCACGGCGGACAATGCCTTGGCACCCTTGAAGCCCGTATGTGTTAGCCCCTCCCTCAGGCACAATCCAAGGCCGTTGAAACCGATCTCGCAATTGAGCGAGGTATGATTCTTCGAGTTTTTGCGCGTACTCCGTTCGGCTGATTTTGACCAATTCCATGCCCATGGAACGGCAATCCTGTAGGGTCACGGTGTCGGTTTCCCCTCCACGCACTAGACCAATGGTGCGGAGGCCAGCTTGGGCCCCGAGTTTGGCTGTGGCGTGCAGGTGATTCGACCAAGGCCCTCCGAAAGTGAGAAGGGATTTTGAAGGCATGGCCAAAGCCCGTTCCAAATTGAGCTGGAGCTTGAACCCTTTGTTTCCATCGAGCAAGTCCAACCGCCGCACATGGACGGTGACACCAGCTTGGATTGCTGGCCCCCAATGAACGAGGTCGTCTTGCATGGAGCAAAGGTGCAAAGCCCATGGAATGGTCGCAAGCACAAACATAAAATTCCCCGGCAATGAACCATTCACCCCTTGAGTCGGTTGAATTCGGGTAAATTTGCCCCCATGCCCAAGGAACTGAAGTCAGAAGATTTCTATTACAGCCCCGATGGGTACATCGTTTTCACAGCCGCTCATCATCTGAAGCGTGGCTATTGCTGTCAAAACGGTTGCAAGCATTGCCCTTTTGGCTTTGACAAGCGAACCGGCAAATTCAACAAGAAATGAACGTCACATTTCAAGACGAAATCCTCAATGGCCTTCAAGGCCCACTCCCCGCAGCCAAACATCGCAACCCTCAGGTGAGCCACGCACCGGTTCGGAAGGCCATTTTGACCGAATCGGAAGCAGAGCTAGCGCTGCACAATGCATTGCGTTACTTCCCCTCGGATTACCACGCAACTTTGGCCCCTGAGTTTGCAGAAGAGCTTCGGGAGTATGGGCGGATTTACATGTACCGATTCATGCCAGATGAGCCGGTTTTTGCTCGTCCAATCGGCGATTACCCCGCGAAGTGCCAGCAGGCTGCCTCCATCATGTTGATGATTCAGAACAACTTGGATCCAGCGGTGGCCCAACATCCTGAAGAACTCATCACGTATGGTGGGAATGGAGGAGTCTTCCAAAATTGGGCGCAGTATCGGCTGACCATGCAGTACCTCAGCCAAATGCAAGAGGACCAGACCTTGGTCATGTACAGTGGACATCCCATGGGGCTTTTTCCCTCCCACGCGAATGCACCCCGAGTGGTAGTAACCAATGGCATGGTCATTCCAAATTACAGCCAGCCGGATGATTGGGAGCGGATGAATGCACTGGGTGTTTCGCAATACGGACAAATGACCGCTGGTTCCTACATGTACATTGGCCCGCAAGGCATTGTTCATGGCACCACGATTACAGTGTTGAATGCCGTGCGCATGAAGGACCGTTCAGGCACGGGTCCCGCAGGGAAGTTATTCGTTACCGCAGGATTGGGGGGAATGAGTGGGGCACAACCCAAGGCGGGTAACATTGCCGGGGTAGTCAGTGTCACTGCCGAAGTCAACCCCGCTGCCGCCTACAAGCGCCACGAACAAGGATGGGTGGATCATGTGGTGACGAACATTGACGAATTGGTCGAAAGGGTTCGGGCCTCTGTGTCCGCGAAGGAAGCGGTCTCATACGCTTACCTCGGAAACGTAGTTGACGTTTGGGAAGCATTCGATGCTGCGGAGGTGTACGTGGATTTGGGCTCAGATCAGACGTCTTTGCACAACCCTTGGGCTGGAGGATACTATCCTGCTGGCCTTGGTTTTGATGAGTCCAACGATTTGATGGCGAATGACCCTGGAGCATTCCGTGAGGCGGTTCAATCTTCGTTGAAACGCCACGCCAACGCCGTAAACAAGCACACAGCGAAAGGCACCTATTTCTTCGATTACGGCAACGCTTTTTTGTTGGAAGCCTCCCGCGCCGGAGCCGAAATCATGTCCGAAGATGGATTGTCCTTTCGGTACCCGAGTTACGTTCAAGACATCATGGGACCCATGTGTTTCGATTATGGATTCGGGCCATTTC
>DAISXU010000126.1:0-1362 GCA_036825655.1 Flavobacteriales bacterium
GCAGGCCAAGCAGCGAGGCAAATGGCTTCGTTGGGGTTCGAACGTTCCCGAATCCAGTGCCATATTTCTTCGGTGAGAAATGGCATAAATGGATGCAACAACTTCAATAAGTCTTCAAAAATAGTGACCGTGGCGTCCATGGTCTTGCGATCAATGGGCTCGCCATATGGCGGTTTGATCAATTCGAGGTACCAGCTGCAAAAATCATCCCAAACCAAGCGGTAGGTGGTCATCAAAGCCTCACTCAATCGGAATTCAGCGAATTGCCCTTCCAATTCTTCAACTACCTCTTGGATTCTGCTTTCCATCCACTCCACAGCAACGGCAGATGAGGCTGTTTGCGGCCGTGATTCGTCTAATTCCCAGCCTTGGGTCAGTCGGAAAGCATTCCAAATCTTATTGGCGAAATTTCGGCCTTGCTCGCATAGTTTCTCATCGAAGGGAAGATCATTTCCGGCAGGCGAAGTGAGCAACATGCCCACACGGACGCCGTCGGCACCGTATTTCTCCATGAGTTCAATCGGATCCGGGCTGTTGCCCAAACTTTTCGACATTTTTCGGCCCTGCTCGTCCCGCACAATCCCCGTGTAGTAAACATTTTTGAATGGCGCCTCACCACGGTATTCATAACCGGCAATGATCATCCGTGCCACCCAGAAAAACATGATTTCTGGCGCGGTAACCAGGTCCGCCGTGGGGTAATAATAACTGACTTCTTCCTCGGTCTTCAACCCATCAAACACCTGAATCGGCCAAAGCCAACTGCTAAACCACGTGTCCATTACATCCTCATCTTGATGCAATGCATCCATCGTCATTTCGGCATTTCCTGACTTGACACGGGCAGCATCTATGGCTTCTTCCGCCGTCTTTGCGACCACAAAATCCGATTCTCCATCGCCATAAAACCAAGCAGGGATACGATGCCCCCACCACAATTGTCGACTCACGCACCAGTCCTTGACATTCTCCATCCAATGGCGGTAGCTGTTCTTGAACTTCGGCGGATGGAAGGCAATTGTACCATCCATAACGTGATCCAACGCCGGTTGTGCAAGCCCCTTCATCTTCAAGAACCACTGCAACGACAATCGCGGTTCAATGACCGCATTTGTCCGTTCCGATCGACCAACGCTGTTGGTGTAATCTTCCGTCTTGACGAGGTGTTTCGAAACCTCCAGCACCTTCGCTACCTCCTTCCGCGCATCAAATCGATCCATGCCATTCAAAGCACCACCGGCTTCGTTAAGGGTTCCGTCCGGATTGAAAATATTGATGCTTTGGTAATTAAGATTATAATTATAAAATTTAGCGGATTCAAGATTTGGATTTCCTTGAAAAAAGGAATTGTAATTGTTAAAA
>DAISXU010000126.1:1372-6294 GCA_036825655.1 Flavobacteriales bacterium
TTCCGTCCGAATTGAAAATATTGATGCTTTCCAAATCGTGCTTTTGGCCCAAGTCGTAATCATTGACGTCATGAGCAGGAGTCACTTTAAGACAACCGGTTCCAAATTCCCGATCGACATAATCGTCTAAAATGATAGGCACATCGCGATCGGTCATGGGCACGCGCGCACGCTTACCATGCAAGTGCAAGAAACGTTCGTCCTCGGGATGAATGCAAATCGCCGTGTCCCCCATGATGGTCTCAGGGCGCGTTGTAGCTACCGTTAGGGCATCTCCATCAGTCCCCAACACCTCATAGCGCACGTAATACAGCTTTCCATTTTCTTCGGTATGGATGACCTCCTCGTCGCTCAGAGCCGTTTGCGCCAATGGATCCCAGTGTACCATGCGTTCACCACGATAAATCAAGCCTTTGTTGAACAAATCGATGAAAGTATCTACGACGCCATCGTAGTATTTTTCATCCATAGTGAATCGCGTCCGCGACCAATCACAGCTCGCCCCCAATTTCTTGAGCTGATCCAGGATGATGCCCCCGTGCTCATGGGTCCAGTCCCATGCGTGGCCCAAAAATTCATCCCGGCTTAAGTCAGATTTTTTGATGCCCTTTTCACGCAATCGACGAACCACTTTGGCTTCTGTGGCGATTGACGCATGATCGGTTCCA
Source organism: Flavobacteriales bacterium (assembly GCA_036825655.1). Taxonomy (GTDB): domain Bacteria; phylum Bacteroidota; class Bacteroidia; order Flavobacteriales_D; family Sanyastnellaceae; genus JALQTD01. The sequence goes on from DAISXU010000126.1 coordinate 2,041, forward strand.
GGCACCCAACACGCATTCTTACCCAACATTCGAGCTCGTCGCACCAGGACGTCTTGGATCGTATTATTCAGCATATGCCCCATGTGGAGGACACCGGTCACATTGGGTGGCGGAATCACAACGGTATAGGGCTCACGTTCATCCGGCTTGGATTCAAAGAATCCATTCTCTAGCCAGAATTCGTACCACTTCGTCTCCGAAGCATTGGGGTTATACTGAGCAGGCAATTCCATGGCGGTTCTTTCAAAGTTTCGTGCTATGCAAAAATGGCATAAAAAAGAAGTCGTTCCTCAACGAAGAGGGACGACTTCTCAAATGGCGACTTCGCCTAATTCGACTTGGGAGATTACTCCTTGTTCAGGGGTGCTCCGGTTGAAGCTGGCTTTACCGGTGCTCCTCCCGCATTGTTGATATCAGATGCCTCGACCTTCCCTTTGATGCGGATCACCTTCGTAGGCTCATTGGAAGCATTCGAAGTGATGGTAACGCTCTTGTTGATTGGGCCGATGCGTTTCGTGTCATAGCGCACGCTGATGGCTGATGTTGCACCCGGCATAATGGGTGTCTTCTCACATTTTGGCACCGTGCATCCGCAAGAACCTTTGCAACGTGAGATGATCAAAGGCTCCGTTCCGTCATTGGTAACCGTGAATTCACAACCGCCATCGGCACCTTGTGAAATGGTTCCGTAATCATGAACATCCTTGTCCAATGAGATGGACGGTCCTTGTGCAATAGCTACCGTGAACGCTCCAGCGATCATTAGGCAAGCAGTCAAAAATTGTTTCATAGCTAATTTTCTTATTTCGTTATAAAGATAGTCAGATTCAAGGAAATGAAAACGTGAAACGTTCAAATTGAGACAAATTCACATTTCCCTTTCTCAAGATTCAATTATCAGGCCAAAAAAAGGGACACACCTTCGTGCATCCCTTTTTCGACTTTTTTCAAATTCGTTCTTATTCGCAACTCGTTCCAAATACAGAGAGGAACTGGAGCAAATCAGGCGTTCCAATGGAGCCATCATTGTTCAAATCACCTGGGCAATCTCCGGCAGAAGAGAACTCACATGATCCGTCGTCCATATTCGCTGCGGCGTCATAGTTCTCTGCGTCTTCATAGGTACAACCGGCAGCGATTGCATTCAAGCAATAACCGTCCGCTGTAACATTGAACGGATTGTATTCCGCATAAGCTGGATCTGCGCAACCTGCGCATTGATCGCAACTATTGAAACAAGCACCAGAAGTCAGCATATCACCCGTGACCTCAATGACGCGGTTCCCTCCGTTGCCACAATCGCCCACACTCTCGTCAGCACCCCATGCATCGCCGTTGATGAATTTATACTCATACGAACCGATTTGCAATTGAAGCACTACTTCGTGAACGCCATATCCGACCAAAGGAACAGAAATTGAAGCCGGATCCCATCCTTGGAAGCTTCCTGCCAGATGCACTCCTGCATCCGCAACCACCTCGTTGGACATGTTCACACGGAAAGAAACCAAGTAGGCACAACTTCCGTCGTCGACATTGGCCCCCTCCTCGTAGTTCTGAGCGGCTGTATCCGTACAACCGTTGTAATTGCAATCTCCTTCATCTGTTGCATTTTCGTTGTAGTTATCCGCTGCGTCGTCTTGGCAGCCTACAACCTCTTGGCAATCCAAAACGGTATCGCCATCGGTGTCGGTGTAATCACAAGCAACGCTCAGATCACAGAAGTCGGTGAATCCACATGCCATCGGATCTCCACAACCCATGTTGAATGAAGAAATAGGGGCCACCCACAAGTAGCTGGCTCCGATAATGGGAACAGCTGACTGCCATACTCCATTGGTCTCACTCAAAATCACTGTACCTCCTGAAATCGGATCCACAAAGCGAATGAGATCACCACAGAATGAGATGGAAGCAGCTCCTGCCAAACCAACCAAATCTGCGAGCAAACCGCCGGTTTGATCCGTGATGTTGCTAAAGTTCATAGGGCCATCCGTTCCATCGCCCAAGAACACACCGTTCAATGCGACGTTCGGATTGACACTTCCGCTCGCTTCACAGTCGGCTGCAAAGGCTTCGTTCTCCGTTCCTGTGAGGGTAACTCCGACCAACCAAACGGATTCTGCACCTGTGACAATGGTCTCTGACTCATTGAAATCACAGCTTCCATCGTCATCTGTCGCCGCTCCATTGTAGTTACAAGCAATCGCGCTCGTACAACCGAAGACCACCAACGAATTGCCTTCGCAATCGAAGCCTTCTTCTGCATAAACGCAGCTTCCATCATTTGTGGTTGCAAGTGCGTTGTAGTTGCATGCTGCTTCATCGTCGCAACCAGGACCAAGGTCTACCACCTGCATACTCACCGCCAAGCGAGGAGCCGTGTAATCCTGAATGATATCGATCCACGGCAATGCCTCTTCTGGCCCCATGGTTGGGTTCAATGTCAGCTGTGTCGCCGCGATGGTGGTTCCGTTGGCTTCGTCCACCATTTGTGTCGTTGCTACATCCCACCATTGCCAAGGAGAACCATCGAAAGGCTCTGTTGGCATGCCGTCCACGTAATTGTTCATCACGGGGTACAAACCGTCCCAACCGTTGTTGCCCAGCGCTGCTGCTGGATCGACCAAGCCGATTTCAGCAAATGAAGCATTGTTATTGGTAGCATAACCGTTGATTTCACTGTGCACATCAAATGCACCAGAGACCTCAACAACCGGCTCATTGGTGGTAGGAACAATCAAAACTCCCGTGGTGTAGGGGGCAAATTGGTCGTGGGGAGCGTGGAAGCTCACCATTGGCATATCTCCCTCGTCCAACCAGTTCAAGTCACCCAAAGCACCTCCCAAGTTCATTTGGAAGTTGAAATCTGAGGAATATCCAACGTGGTTGGCCATGCACAATTGGAACCCACCGGCAGATGCTGGCGCATAGGTGTCCGTGGTTGCATTGGGATCCCCATGGATGCTTTCAATCACAACAGGGATATAAGATCCGTCTCCTGGATCGTACCAAAACTTAGTGATCGGATTGCCTGCGTCGTCCACGATGATGTCATTGTAATCCGAAATCGTAGATGAAGCAAGGGTGATGTAACCACCGGTTCCCTCGCCAAACATTGCAATCTTGTCTCCGCTCACTCCGTAGGGATTGCCGTCTTCAGCGATCGACTTGCGGAAATAACGAACCGCGGTGCGGCTGTCTTGAACGCCCCGGTAAGCGGCTTGGATCAGCTGAGTCGTTCGCTCCGTTTGAGTTCCAGCAAGTGGATTCCAACCCAATCGGTAATCGACCGACGCTACTACATATCCCATTCGAGCAAAGCGGCTGCAGATTTCAACCGCACTGCTGTCTGTTCGTGTTCCAACGGCACTTCCATTGACATATTGTGGCAAGAAGTTACCCGTGTGGAAGTAGAGGATCACCGGACGATCTGTCTCCGAATCGCCTGCGGGTTGGTAGACATCCATCAACAAGTTCTCAGCCATTGGCGGCATGCCTTGCAAAGCTGGAATAACCGTAATATTTTCTCCATAAACTACGCCAGCCTCAACGGTGACGTCCTCAAAAATCTCATCGATGTATCGGACTCCACCTGCAATCGTTGACTCGGTAACTACACCCATCGCCAAGCCCATGCGCGGCGTGTTGTAGTCAATCATCTGTTCAATCCATCCCATGGCTTCCTCTTCGCCCATTGTTGGGTTCAACGTCAATTGGGTAGCAAGGATATTGGTTCCATTGGCCTCGTCGTAGGCGGCTACAGGAGCTTGATCCCACCACTGCCAAGGAGAGCTATCAAATGGCTCCGTTGGGATTCCATCGACATAGCTATTCAATACAGGAAACAATCCGTCGTAGCCCAGGTTGGCCGGCGAACCCGCATCATCCAATTCAGCATCGGCGAAGATTGCATTGTTATTCGCTGCATAACCATTGATCTCTTCATGAATGTCCATGGCTCCAGAAACCTCTACGACAGGTTCGTTGGTCGTAGGTACAACCAATACTGAAGTCTCGTACGGAGCAAATGGATCATGCGGACATTGGAAACTCACCATGGGAATATCACCCTCGTCCAGCCAATTCAAGTCGCCCAAGGCACCTCCAGCATTCATCTGAAAACTAAATTCCGAGCTATATCCTACATGATTCGCAGCACACAGCTGAAATCCACCAGAGGAAGCTGGTGCATATGTGTCGGTTTCGGCATTTGGATCACCGTGAATGCTCTCGATCACCATTGGAATGTAG
>DAISXU010000127.1:0-6286 GCA_036825655.1 Flavobacteriales bacterium
CCAATTTGGGAAACGCGCCCTTCGTATTTCACCGCAATGTATCCCGTTAACCAAGTCCAAAACATCCCCGCCGAACCCGCGACGCTGAGGGGGTGGTCGTTTGGATATTCAGAGGGCGTAACCACGCCATTGTATCCTGGAGGCAATCCCATGCTGAAGCGGATGGCATCGTACGTTCCAACCCTGAAGGGCTCAACAATGCGAGGTGAGGGAACATTGAAATCAACCAAATGCACTTCGTCCGCACGCTCGTTTCCAATCCACTCACCTGACAAATCACGCAACTCCACTCGGCTGATGTACATCTGTAAATTCTGGAGCTGGATGTTGTGGCCGAGGTGGTCCATGGCAACTTCCCCCAACTCGATTGGAGCTCCATTCCACGTCGCTTCTACGTCCAACCGAATGGTCCCTGGTATGTCATTCGGGTTGCTCCAGAAAGGATTGGAACAGCTGGTCGCGCTGAGCGCTGCAAACCAAACCAGACCGGTCAGCAAGGAGGGTGAAAGTTGAGTCATAGAAGGTGAATTTATCGAACTACTTCAAACAAGACACTTAAATTGGCGAAATGTTGCTTCCAATCTAGGTTAGTGGCGGTGCTTTCTCATACTTTAACCCAGATGCAAGCCGATTCGTTCTTCAAATCATGAGCCAAGACAAAAATTTCCTCGTCATTCGGGCCTCTGCCGGATCAGGCAAGACCTTTCGCTTGGTTCAAGAATACTTGCAATGTTGCCTGACCACCAACCAGGCGGATTACTTCAAGCACATCTTAGCCATAACGTTCACGCGCAATGCAGCGATGGAAATGCGTGAGCGCATCCTCAGTAGCATCAACGAGATTGCGCTTGGCGAAGGCCCCATGTTTCACAAAATACAAACCAATTTAGGCTTGGATGGTGAGGTGTTAAAAAGCCGTGCTGATCGGGTTCGGCGGGCCATGCTTCACCAGTATGAGGATTTCTCTGTCATGACCATCGATAGCTTTGTAAGTCGATTGGTGCGAGGGTTTGCCAGGGAATTGGCTTTGGAAGAAAACTTCCAAATCGAACAATCGTTGGACGTCATGGTGGATGGAGCGGTAACCCGACTTTTGGATAAAGTGGGTTTGAAAGGGCACGAAGACATCACCACGATGTTAGAAGAATTTACCCGCCGGTTGATCCGAGAGGAAAAGGACATTCGCCTGAGGAAACAGCTTACTGATTTTGGGAAGCTTCTCGGCGATGAGCGCGCATTGACCCATTTGAAACCGCTTGACCGAGAGGATGAAACGGGGAATCGGATCTTTACACCCGAATACTTCATTGGGTTGCACGAAGTCCTGCAAGCGAAAAACAAAAAGCGCCTTTCAGACCTTAAACTGCTCGCGAAGGCAGCTTTGGAGGAGATCGCGAAATCGGGCTTAGAGCATGCCGATTTCAGTGGCGGATATTTGCCCAAGTGGTTGGTGAAATTGGCAAAAGACGGAAAGGGATTCAAGCACACACCGTCGGCTACTTTGTCGAAGCAATTGGCTTCTCTTGATTTCACAAGAGGAAACACTCCCGATCAGGTTGCTGCTGCCATGCAGGCCATTCATCCCTTCATAGAAGCAGTTCATTCATTTTTCGAAAGGGAATTCCAAGGGGAGCTTGGGCGGCTGAACCTTTTGTTGGAACAGCTGGAAGACAAGGTCTTCCACATCGGGGCCTTGGTGGAGTTGCGGTTTGAGTTGCGGTCCCTTGAGGTGGAAGAGAACATCCGGATTTCGCAGTCATTGAATGCCCACATTTCTGAAATTGTCCAAACGAACTCCACCCCTTTCATCTACGAACGACTTGGCGTCAAGTACAAGCACCTTTTTGTAGATGAGTTCCAAGACACTTCCATCACCCAATGGCACAACTTGGTCCCCTTGGTGGCTGATTTGTTGGCCTCAAAAAACCGGTGCCTTGTGGTGGGAGATACGAAACAGGCCATCTACCGATGGCGCAACGGAGATTACAGGCAGTTGGAGCAATTGCCTCGGCTCATCGGTGAGTCCAATTCGGTGGAGATGCAAGAACATGAGCGGAAGTTGATGGATGAGCACGACCCTGCACCGCTCAATACCAATCGCCGGTCAGACCGCCACATCGTAGCTTGGAACAACACGCTGTTTGAGCACATTAAGCCCAAGTTGAAAACCGATTTGGCTCCGGTCTATGCGAAATGCCGTCAGTTTGCATTTACCGAAAACGATGGGGCAGTTACCGTGGACTCTGTGGTGCTCAAGAACAAAGGCGAATTCGAAGCAGCAAGCATTCAATGGGCTTTGAGAAAATTGGTCACACACATTGGGGGTTGGTTGGAAGAAGAAGCTGTGAGTGAAGGTGAAATCCGCTACACCCATCACCAGGAAGGCGGTTTGCCACGCAAATTTGATCCGGGAGATTGCGCGATTTTGGTGCGAACGAATGCCCAAGGTGCAGAATTGGCGCGGGCCCTCTTGGCAGCAAACATCAAGACATTCACCGATGACAGCCTCCAACTCGGTCGCCATCCCGTGCCGCTTGGTGTAGTGGCATTGTTGCGCTCCGTGCTGGAACCCGATCATTTTGGCCACGGCGTCACATTTTTGCAGTGTTACTGTGCCATTTCGGGGAAGGACGAATCCACCTTGCTCAAGGCGCATCGCAAAGAGCAGCCCTACACCCGCCGCGATGGGTCTACCGGTGTCGTGGTTCATTTCGACCTTGAAGGAATGCTTCAATCCGAATGTTCCGATTTGAAACTGGCTGAATGGACCGCTGAGCCATTGGTGGGACTCATGGGCCACATCATTAGTGTTTTGAACTGGGACCGGGGCAACCAGGCCTATGTGGAGGGACTCCTTGAGCAAGCTCAAAAAGCAAAAAATGCTCACGAGTCCGGGATCCCGGGATTCTTGAAGGCATGGGATCTTCGCGGACACAAGCAGAGCATCCGTTCGGCGGAGCAACCGGATGCAGTCCGCATCAAAACGATCCACAAGGCCAAGGGACAAGCTTTCCCCGTGGTTCTCATGCCCATACAACCTTCCACAGACCCCGTCCCTTCTGGCCATTTGCCGGTAGAACTCAATGAGGAAATTTGTGGCTTACCAGTGGCGTTGTTTACAGCCAACGATCTAAAAAACACCAGTTTGCAATCGGTCCGAGAGGATGAAATGCACAAGGCGTTATTGGATGAATTGAATGTCCTTTACGTGGGCATGACACGTCCCAAAAGGCAATTGGATTTGTTTTTTGGACTCATGAATCCTCCGGCAAAACCAACAGAGCGCCCGCCTGGCGAACCGGGGACCATCACGGCACTTTTGCTGGAAGCGGTGCAAGATGCCTTCGGAAAATCCCTGATGGAAGCGGAGCCTTGGGTGTATGAACCTGCTGAAGGTGCTGTGAAAATGGATCCGGAGTTTGGGACCCAAGAGGCCAGTTCCAAACCTCCGGCACGAACAGCAGAAGTCCGGGTACTAGATGATTTGAAATTGGGAATGCCCGTGAAGCCCATGGTCGTCGAACCTCCCAAGGATTGGTGGAACGGTGGAGGTTTGAGTGCTCGGAAACGCGGAGAAGCGCTGCACAGTTTGCTCAGTCAACTGCGCTCCATCGACGACTACCCCACTTTGGTGGAGCAGTTGCGCAGCTCAATGTCCTGGTCTGTTGAGGACCGCCAGTGGATGGAAGAAATGCTTGAACGCATCCTCTCTTCCCCTCAGTTGGCACCCTTGTTTCAATCTGGACTGGAGGTGGAGTTGGAGCGAACATTTTGGACAGGCAAAGGCCAATTGGGCAGGCCAGACCGCCTAGTGAACACACCGGAAGGTTGGGTTGTTTTGGATTACAAAACGGGAAAACCGTCCAAAAAGGACTTGGACCAAGTGCGAGGTTACATGGAGGCTGTCTCGGGAGTGGGGACTGAAGCTGTTCGAGGCCTCATCTATTATACCGCAACAGATGAGTTGATTGCTGTGGGAACTTGACCCATCAGTAGGGGATGTTCAGTAAATTGGGCACCGATCCATCACAGATGAAAATTACTCCTTTCCTAAAGACAGGTCTGTTCGTACTTGCTTTTAGCCCTTGCTTTTTTTCTTTCGCCCAAAAAGGAATTCCTGTTCCGTCTGTTTCTCACGACCAACCTGCTTTGCGGGCGGCGGCCTGTGCGCCAGCCACGGCACTTCGTGATTTGGAGTGGAACAACGTCCGTGCATTGATAGAGAACGGGGGTTCCCTTTGGTACGATCGAGCCATTGACAAAGGGGCTTTCATGGTCCCAAAGGAAGATGGAGTCAGTGTTGTCTACGGCGGAGCCTTGTGGCTTGGGGGCATCAGCCCGGACCAGCAATTGAAGTTGGCAGCAGTGCGCTATCGCACATCAGGGAATGATTTTTGGCCTGGGCCACTCTCCAATGATGGTGCTGCTGAAGTGGATCCGACCACCTGCAATGAGTACGATCGTTTTGTCATTCTTCAACGCGCGGATGTCATGCGGCACCGGCAATATTTTGATTGCATCAGTGATCCAGAATGCGAAGTGACAGAAGAATTCCCCAATGGGTATAGCATTCCCAGCTATTTCTTTGACTACCCAGCGCATGGCAACGTTTCCTTGAACCAAGATTATTATTTGTCTCCCTTCTACGATTACAACGGTGACGGATATTATGACCCGGCAGTTGGCGACTACCCATGGTATGACTTTTTACAGGAAATCGATTGTGGTGAAAGGCGCCGCGAGGATCCGGTTCCTTTGTATGGAGACCAAACATTTTACTGGATTTTCAACGACAAGGGCAACGTTCATTCTGAGTCACAAGGAGAACCCATTGGAATGGAGGTGCGCGCGCAGGCTTTCGCGTTTTCGACCAACGATGAGGTCAACAACATGCAGTTCTACAACTACGTTTTGATCAACCAAGGCACGCAAACGCTGACCGAGACGTATTTCGCTCAATGGGTCGATTGCGATTTGGGTGGGCACGTGGACGATTACGTCGGTGTGGATGTCAGGCGTGGATTGGGCTATGCTTACAATGGAGATGCGTTTGATGAACCAACGTCCTATTCGTTGGGTTATGGCGATCATCCACCCGCCATGGGGGTTGACTTTTTCGAGGGCCCTTACCAGGATTCAGATTCGGTCGACAACCCTTTGACGACGGTGTTTTCCGATGCAGTTGATTCCTTGGGAATTCCTTACCAAGGCATTGGCATTGGATACGGGGATGGAGTCGTAGATAACGAGCGGTATGGCATGCGGAAATTCCTCTATTACAATTGGAACTACGGAATCAATGGCCAACCCACACTTGCTGCACAGTATTACAACTACATGCGTGGCTATTGGAAGAATGGTCAGCGCATGGCTTACGGGGGGGACGGACTCACTCCGGCCACAGGGGCCAACCTTGACATCCCTGCGGATTACATGTTCCCCGGTGAGACGGATCCTTACTCTTGGGGCACTCAAGGTGTAGGTGTGGAAGAATGGACAGAAGTCAACTCAGGAAACCCTCCAGGCGATCGGTTGTTCTTGCAAAGCGCAGGGCCATTCACTTTGGAGCCAGGTGATTACAACAACATCACGGTGGGAATGGTCTGGGCCCGTGCCACAGGAGGTGAGCCTTTTGAGAGCGTTGAGTTGCTGCGTTTGGCAGATGACAAAGCCCAAGCCCTTTTCGACAATTGCTTTGAAATCGTCAGCGGACCTGATGCGCCAGACGTGACGATGCAAGAATTGGAAAATGAGCTGATTCTTTACCTGACGAATTCCAATCCAATTTCCAACAATTACGAGGAAAATTACACGGCGATGGATCCATCCATACCGATGGAATTGGAGGATGGAACGGTGCTAACGGATGAGCAGCGCAGCTACAGTTTTGAGGGTTATTTGGTCTACCAACTCAAAGACGGTTCAGTAAGTGTTACGGATTTGGGGGATGTTGACCAAGCGCGATTGATCGCGCAATGCGACATCCAGAACGAGGTGGACTTGGCCATCAATTATGTCTACGATGAGCAGCTTGCGCAACCCGTACCCACCCTCATGGCGCAGGGAGCGAATGAAGGCTTGCGTCACAGCTTCCGCGTTACGACGGATGCCTTTGCGCAAGGAGACAACGCCTTGGTGAATCACAAGACCTACTACTTCATGGTACTCGCTTACGGTTACAACGAATACCAACCGTACGATCCGGCGACAGGTACGGGTCAAGATGAGGTGTTCAAAGCCTCCCGTAAGGCTTCTGTGGGTTCACTTCGGGTGTACAGTGGCGTTC
>DAISXU010000128.1:0-6253 GCA_036825655.1 Flavobacteriales bacterium
GGAACAAATGTTGTTCCGTCATTGGTCAATGAATCATCAATCGCGTTGTAGCCGACGTCATCAATGACACCAATACCCGCGCCCGCATCCAAGTGCCACTCACCATAACCGGCATCAGCACTCACACAATCACCCGTCATGCTGATCAGAACACATTCCCATTGGTCATCATTGATGGCGGATGGGTCGAGAATTTCAGCAACCGGCAGGGTATTTCCAGAAGAAAGAACTTCGGGAGTAGCCGCTTGGATTTGCCGCAACCCATAAACTTCAGTTACGTTTCCGAGGACAGAAACCTCATCTCCTACCATCACACCGTCACCAATGACCCAGATGGCTGAGTTCGGACCGGTTCCGTCTTGAATGACGTAAGATGGATTATTCGACAGTCCGCCCGTTGGAGGGTATACCGCGGTCACAATTCCAGAAGTAAGCATCTGACCGCTCAAAGCGCCGGACTGAATTTCCTGAATGGTGTAGCTGCTGATGTAAATGCAAGAACCGTCATCGGAAGTAGCATTCTCGTCGTAATTGACTGCAAAGGGATCCGTGCAACCTCCTGTGGAAGCTGCGCAAGAGCCGGAAAATGTATGCATGCCCAAGTCTGACCAATCGTTTTGATCCAGAACAATCCATTCAGAATCAAAGGCATTGGTTCCCGCAGACATGGCCCAATCGCCATCATTTCCCGTGTAAACAAATTCGGTTCGGACCAACGTGTGGTCTTGAGTTCCATTTGTTACCCCTGCAACATCCCATCCGGTTCCTGGGTCCAAACCAAATTCTCCCACGGCATCCATCAACAAGGTGTCTGCATCGAAGAGACCATAAGCGTCGTCACCATTGGACAAGTAGCCATGTGTCAGATCTGCTTGGGCCAAAATGAGGGAATCCGCTGAAGGATGAGCAATGATGTAGAATCCACCCGCAGCAATGGAGGCTGAAGCTGGGAAGTTCAAAAAATACTCTGGCGCAGTTGGACCGTTGTTTCCACAACCGTTTCCGCAGTTACCAATGAGGTATTGCCCCAAGAACACAGTCGATGCTGTAGGGTTGTAAATTTCTAAGTACTTGTTGTTTGAACTGCCCTCTGCATACTCTGAGAAGAAAATCTCACAAGACTCCCCAGAGAATTCACAAGAACCGTCATCGATGCCCGCTCCAGCGTTATAGTTCGAAGCGCCACTGCTGGTACAACCGTAGAGAAGTGCGTCTGCCTCAGAGCGCGGTTGAATTTTGAAATCGCCATAACTGTAATCCAAAGGACCTGTTACCTGCCACGTGCTTCCTGTAACAACATTGCCCGTTCCAATCGCATCATACCCTCGATCGTCCACCCGGCATTCACCCGAGCTATCATCCACTCCCCACTCACCAAATCCGAGGCTCTCATTGCTCACGTCCGCTGTGACCTGAACCAAAACGCCTTCCCACTCTTCACCGGCAGCAACGGCTGATGTGGCCAAGAGCTCTGGCGTTGGCAAGTCAGAACCTTGCGCCTGGATAACAATTGAAGGGCTCGCCAATTGAGTCAAGCCATTGTACTCGGAAACCGTTCCCGTCACTTCAACCAAATCACCCACAACCACAGCAACGTTGGGACCATACATCCAAATGCCGCTGTACGCGCCTTGGCCATCCTGCATGCTCACGAGTTGACCAAATACTCCCGTGATCACACCATTGGTAACCACCGTCTGTCCCGTGTAGGCATCCGTCAATTGGCCCTCCTGAATGGTCGCAATCGCGGTTGTAGTCACCTCGAGACAAGAGCCGTCGTCGTAATCTGCCGCTTCATTGTAGTTGGGCGCTGCAGGTGCTGTGCAGCCTCCTGTTCCAACGGTGATGGTTCCAACCATCCCCAGTTGCGCGTGGCTGCCCACACTGCAATCGTAATTGTAAACGCCTGGGACGTTGAACGTGTGGCTGCCGATGCATACTCCTTCTGGATTGCCCACTACAGGTGAGAAGAAGAAATCTTCAGGATTGCCAAATGGTTCCCCTGTAATCGTGTTTGTGAGGCCATTCGCATTGTGCGTTCCGCCGACATTTTCCCAAACCACTGTGACACCGGGCTCAATGCTCAAATCCGCTGGATCGTAGTAGAGGCTTCCCGTAGTTACCACCACACCATCGACGTTGCATGCATTATCAAATGTGCATGAACCGTCGTCCGTTGTTGCGTCAGAATTATAGTTTGTCGCGTTTTCATTCGTGCATCCAGGCACAGCTGCACCGCATGTGCCGGTGAAGACGTGCGCGCCGAGGTAATCCCAAGTGTTCTGATCGTAAACAATCCACTGAGAATCTTCCGCTGTGGTTCCTGCCGCGGAGGCCCAGTCATATCCTACTCCAGCGTTCACATCGCTTTTACGCACTAGCGTGTGGTCTTTCGTTCCGTTTGGTGTTCCTGCTACCTCCCATCCAGAACCTGGATCTTCCTCAAAGTCTCCTATAACATCGATGAACACGTAGTCGTCTTCAGTCCCATAAACCAACGCATAGCCGTCGTCTCCATTGGACAAGAAGTTATGATTTTGATCTGCAAAAGCCAAAATAACCGGATCAGCGGACCCGTGAGTAATCACGTATACTCCGCCAGCAGCCACTACAGCCCCTTCTGTAAAGGCATTCCAATATTCATGCACCCCGGGAGTCGTTGGAGCATTGCTAACGCTAGGGAAAGCATAGCCATCCAAGGAGACATCCTCGTCGGTAGGATTATAAATTTCCAGGTATTTGTTGTTGGAAGACCCTTCCGCATATTCTGAGAAAAAAAGTCCGCATTGGGCAAACATTCCCGAACTGAATCCGAGGAAAGCCATTGCCATGAGCAAATTAAATGAACGCATAGTGTGAGATTTGGTGTAACTAAGTACATGCAAGCTACCTAAAACTCGACAAATCAAGGCATTCTGTGGATAAATATGCCGATTTGTTAATCCAATCCTAACATTGTGGAACAAAGCGCTAACAAATGCCCCGCATTTGCATCAGCAATTCAAGGTGCATCCATTAGTGACATTTGGTCGGACAATTGACGGAATGATTTCCGGTGGTGATTTGTAATCCCCAGCTGTGCAATGGCCGATCGGTGGCCTTTGGTGGGATACCCTGCATTGGTCTCCCATCCGTATTGTGGATGTTGCGCATGCAGCGCGAGCATTCGCTCGTCACGGTGCGTCTTGGCCAGAACGCTCGCTGCAGCAATCGAGGCAAATCGACCGTCTCCTTTAACAAAGCACTCGTGCGGAGGCAATCCCTTTTCCGAAACAAAGCGATTGCCATCAATGAGCATGAAATCGGGAAAAGTGCGCAACTGCTTGGTGGCCTCGCGCATGGCTTTGATGGAAGCCTGCAAAATGTTGATGCGATCAATTTCTTGGGGCGAAATATGGCAAACTGCCCAGGCCAGCGCCTCAGATTCAATCTTCTCGCGCAGGGCATCCCGGACTTTCTTGTTCAACTTTTTGCTGTCATCCAGGACGCCATCATTGACCAATTCCAACGCCAAATTTGGCGATAAAATGACCGAGGCTGCTGTGACAGGGCCTGCAAGGCACCCTCGCCCTGCCTCATCGCAACCCGCCTCCAAGCGTTCTTTTTCAATCCACGGTGCGAGGCTCATGGCTCAAGCACCTGCTCAATGGATGTCCAAAGCTTCGCAGCGGAATCATCCCATGAAAAAGCCTGCGCACGAGCCAAACCTCGCTCGACGGTCTCCTGGCGTAAAGCAGAATCCCCCTCCAATCGTTTCATCCAGCTCGCTATGCCATTGGCATCGTCCGGCTCTACCAAAGCGACAGCCGCTCCGCCGCACACTTCGGGCATTGCGGTCTTATTGCTCGCGATCACCGGAACTCCTGAAGCAAAAGCCTCTACGATTGGCACCCCAAACCCCTCGAACCATGGAATAAATACGAGTCCTGCCGAAGCCTTTACCGTCGCCGCAAGCACCTCCCGTTCCATTCGACCCAAAAAATGCACCCCCGTTTGGTTCCGCATTTCATCCGACCACATGGATTCGCCTACAATGACCAGGTCGTATTCGCCCCCCATGGCACGGTAAGCGCTGAAGGCTTGCAACAGCCCCGGGATGTTTTTGCGCGGATGCAGGCTGCCTACAAACACAAAGTACGCTTGTCCACCAGCGACTTGATCCCGCTTTGCTTGAGCCAAGTCAGGAGAAACCAAAGGCGTGTATTCTTTGGCGGGTGCATTGTATACCACATCAATGGATTCAATTGACACATTGAATTGCGAAGCGATATCGTGACGGGAGTAATCGGAAACCGTTACAATCCGAGCAGCTCTTTGTGCAAATTCAGGGAAACGACTGCGGTAATAATTGGCTTCACGTGCCGGCATCCACTCAGGATGATGCATGAAATTCAAGTCGTGAAATACCGGAATCTGAGGCACATGAGTTCGCCGGCTGAGCATGCCGTCTGTCGAAAGAAACACATCCGCTTTCCAGCGTTTTAGCTGGCGGGTAACAGAATAGTCAAACCAAGCGTCGTACAAGAATGGACGGCGCGCCGGCGGCAACAGCCGAACTTCCGACGCATTTTTGCCATAGCAAAACTCGGTTGAGGGGGCGCGGTCAAAAATCAGCTGAAATTCGTGTTCCGGATGAGCCGAAATGAGCCGTTGGTAGCATTCGTGGGTAAACCACCCGATGCCTTCCAACCGGCCCGGAATCAATAATCGTGCGTTCAATGCGATGCGCGCCATGGTTGCGAAGATAGGTTGACAATTCTCCGCTGCATATGCCGTTATTTGCATGCAGCATCCATGGAAATCGGTTGAGCATCTCATTTTGAAACAATTCCTCAAACATTTGTCTTGGTTGATGATTCTCAACCTCGCTGTCAAACCGGCTTATTTGCTGATCATTGACACCAAAATTCAGGACTTGCTCGGGCCGGAAGAGTTTGGCCGGTACTTTCCGCTGCTGAGCCTTTCCATCTTGCTCAACATCCTTTTGGATGCAGGGTTAGCGAATCATATGACGCGCCTCATCTCGGGCAATCCGAATGAGATTCATCAAGCTTTCCAACGAGGCTGGCGCACGAAGAGCGCGCTCTTCCCGGCGTACTTTGTTCTGCTCATGTCGATTGGATGGCTACTGGGCTGGAGGGGTGAATCACTGATTTGGCTGGCCTGGATCGGGATCAACCAGGCGTTGCTTAGTGCCATCCTATACATCCGTGCAGGCCTGCAAGGCATTGGCGCTCATCGCTCCGATGCGTGGGTATCGGTAGGCGATCGGAGCATGCTTTTCCTCTCCATGGGAGCGCTCATCTTTTCATTTGAACGATTCGAGCTTACATGGCTCTTAATGGGCACTTCCGTGGCGTTATTCCTCACGTGCATCATTGCACTTTGGCGACTGAAGAAGCACGCCTTGTTCGTCGACCGGTTGCCGTCACCGCTCGGGGATGGATCGGCGAGAAACATACAAGAAGACCTAAAATCCGGATGGCCCTATGCCCTCCTGTTTCTATTGATGATGACGTACCATCGGGTCGATGGAATCATGCTCGAACGGCTGGCGCCCGACGGCGCGATTCAAGCGGGCTGGTACGCAATGAGTTACCGGTTCTTTGAAGCGGCCAATATGATTGGCTACTTGTGTGCGACATTACTGCTCCCCTATTTCACACGCATGCTCGCGCAACGTGCAGATGTGCGACCGCTTGCCCGTTCCATGAGCAGCGTGTTGCTCGCCGTCGGCGCTTCCATTGCCTGGACTTCGTGGTTTTTCCCCGAATCATTTCTCGGTGCATTCTACGATTACGAGATTCAAGCAGCTGCAGGAATCCTTCCTTGGCTCATGATTTCATTCGCTGTTTTTGCTCAAGGCTATGTTTTCAGCACCTTGCTCACTGCCAGAGGAGATCTGCGTGTTTTGAATCGCATGGCGGCCGCTGGTGCATTGCTCAATATCACATTGAATGCGTGGTGGCTCAGCCAGGCATCTGCCACAAACGGCGGGATGGGTTGTGCCATTATTAGCGCCATCACACAAGGAGCGATGGTCGGAGGCCAGATTTATTTCTCCTTGCGCAATCACCCTGGAAGGCAATGGTGGAAGCTGCTCCGCGCCCTGCTCCTGCATTCATTGGCCTGCTTTGCAATATGCAGCCTTCTCTCGCGTTGGGGAATCAACCCCAAACAAGCACTTTGGATCGCTCTGATCGGATGCCTCGCAGCTGGCTTGCTGCCGGGCGTCATTGATTTCCGATCCATG
>DAISXU010000129.1:0-6241 GCA_036825655.1 Flavobacteriales bacterium
GAGTTGCTTCCGACAGAATTTCGGAAAGTGATGATGCCTTCTATGGCTTCCGTATCGCCCGTCAGGAACCACTTGAGGGACACACCATTGGCCAGGCCGCCTCGCAATCCAATGGAAGGGTCCTCTTGCGCGCACACCGAAGTGCAA
This sequence comes from Flavobacteriales bacterium, assembly GCA_036825655.1. Classification (GTDB taxonomy): domain Bacteria; phylum Bacteroidota; class Bacteroidia; order Flavobacteriales_D; family Sanyastnellaceae; genus JALQTD01. Next base: position 148 of record DAISXU010000129.1, read on the forward strand.
AAACATGCACAAAAGAGAAGGATGAAGGTTTGTTTCATGTTGAAGGGATGGGCGAAAAAAACCCGAACATCCCAAAAGACGCCCGGGTTTCTTCCGAAGTGCTTGTGATTATTTCACCAACATAGGGTTGGGAGTGACGTTCGCTGTAATTGTAAGAATTGTTTGAGCAGGGTCGGTGTTCGCATCGATGGTAACGCGCTTCGTTTGCGCATTCTTCTTGCCCTTCGAGTTGAACTTCACTTCAATGGTTCCAGAGGCACCTGGTGCGATGGGCTCCTTGGGACATTTGGGAACGGTGCAGCCGCATGCCCCTTTACAGTTCGTAAGCAAGAGCGGTTCCGTACCCGTGTTGGTGAATTCGAACAGGTGCGTTACAGCATCCCCTTCATTCATGGTACCAAAATCGTGCTCGTACTCTTTGAAGGTCATCGTCGTTGTGGGAGTAGCCGGTGTTGCCGCCTCCTGGCGAGCAGGATCCATGGCTTTGTCTGGCTTCGCGGTTTCGGTTGTTCCTTCTTGAGCGACATCCCGGTCTGGAGTGACAGTGGCTTCACCACCTTCTGAGCAAGAGAAAAGCATGAGAGCAGCTGCGGATGCTGCGATTGAGAAACGAATCATATTCATGTCAATTTTGTTTTGAAAGCCAAATTTAGGATTAGAACGTTCTATGAGCAAGATTGGAACGGTCAAAGGTTCCATCCTCTAACACTTGGATGGCGCGCATCAAAGACTCGTTCAATTCACTGATGATCCGGTAGAATGTTTCACCTGAGTGCAGGTTGCGCCCAATCATGGCACGAAGCCTTAGCTGGATGGCATCACCTGACACTTCCCAATCTTCTTGGCTGAATTCGACGCCTTCTTGGGTGACAAAGGCCAAAAACTGATCGACTTCAACTTGGGTCAGTTCGAAGGATTCAACAAAAGTGTCCTCATCTGGAAAGCGAGCTTCCAAAGACTCACGCAGGCTATCTACGTAATTCAAGGCGAAGCGGCTGTCGAGACCTTTCCTCAAAATGTTGGAGAAATAGGCGGAATTGTCGGTGGTGTCCAACGGGACAAAAATGTCAGGCAAGATGCCTCCTCCGCCGTACACTTTTCGGCCTTTGATCAAGGTGGAGTATTGCAGCGAATCAGGCAAGTCCAAGCTGTCGAGGGACAACAGCTCACCGTTTTCATAGCGCTCATACTTCTCTTGACGGTACGCGTCCACCCCCTCATCGTATGGTTTCTGTATGCAACGACCTGAAGGAGTGTAATATTTTTGAACCGTCAATCGCACCGCTGATCCGTCGGGCAGATTCACAGGCCGTTGGACCAAACCTTTTCCAAAACTGCGTCGTCCAATCAACAAGCCGCGGTCCCAGTCCTGCACTGCTCCAGAGACAATCTCTGAGGCCGAGGCCGAACCCTGGTCGATGAGAACGCAGAGCCTTCCTTCCTCGAATCCTCCTCTCCGGAAAGCATTTGTTTCTTCTTTCGGAAAAGATCTACCTTCTGTGTAAACAAGGAGCTTGTCATCCGAAAGGAAGGCATCGGCCATGTGAGTTGCAGTCCTGAGCATGCCACCTCCATTTCCTTGCAAGTCCAAAATCAAATCCTTCATGCCCTCTGCCTTCAAATCAGCGAGTGCTTCCATGAATTCATCCATGGTCGTTTTGGCAAATCGATTCACCTTGATGTAGCCGATTTCTGGCGTCACCATGAATGAGGCATCCACGGAATAGATGGGGATTTTATCTCGAATGATCTCAAATTCGATCAAATCGGCAACCCCCGTGCGTTTGATGCCTACGGTAACAAGCGTGCCTTTGGGGCCTTTAAGAAGTCGCTGAACATCTTTGTTCGTCACCCCCGTGCCGGCAACGATTTCCCCATCAACGGAAACGATTCGATCGCCAGCGAGGATTCCGAGCCGCTCCGATGGACCTCCCGAAATGGGACTTACCACCATGATGGTATCCCGAAAAATATTGAATTGAATCCCAACGCCCTCGAAATTACCATTGAGTGGTTCATCAGCCGCCTGCAATTCTTCTGCGGGAATGTAGACCGAATGCGGGTCCATTTCTTCAAGCATGCCCACGATGGCTGATTCCACTAAATCGTGCGCACTCACCGAGTCTACGTAAATCTGGTCGATGTAGTAAAGGAGTGTACTGAATTTCCGAGCTTGTTCTTCGCGATCAGGACTTTGGGCAGAAAGCACCGCTGGGATGCACATGGAAACCAACAAAAAATTCTTCAACATGCTGGGAATTCGATTTTCTCGATGAATGCCGCAATTTACCGCAAAGGGCCGACCCTCCGCGGTATTTTATCCCCAATTTTCCCAAAGACCATCATGAACATCGTATCTTTTCCGGCTCATCAAATTGAACCCCCAATTCATGCGCGCCTTTCCCATTTTCTTGATCATGTTGCCGCTCATGGCTTCCTCTCAACAGGCAGTCGAGCTGCCTTCACCTGATGTGGAGGGGATTTGGAATCGAGCCAATTGGCACGATGCAAATACGGGCAAAACATTCATTGGGGAAGTCCTCGATGCTGATTGGTCATTTTTTGAAGAGGCCACCCGGGTTGAATTGGCTGGTGGGGTGGAACAGTGGCAACTTGACGTCCGCGTGGCGGGTGCTCCAGCCTTGGCCATTTATTTCGATGAGTTTCACTTGCCTGTTGGTGCGCGTTTGGCATTTGAATCCCCAGCAGGTGCATTTCCGCAAGTTTATTCCGATGCGGTGGCGGATGCTTCAGAAAACAACGAGCACGGCCGGTTTGTGTCCGGAGAGGTGCCTGGAGAGGTCGTTCGGATCACCTACACGCAACCTGCAAATTGCATTGGGAAGCCTCGCCTTCATGTCAATGGGGTGGGGTACTTCATTCGCTACTTGTGGCTGCCTTCCGCTTTTGATTTGGTAGGTGACGGAGGAGACCGGGGGAGTGACGCCTGCGAAGTGGATGTGAACTGCCCTGAAGGAGCGGATTGGGTTTGCCAAAGGGATGCTGTTGTGCGTTTAAGGATTTCAATGGGTGGCGGCATTTTCTACTGCTCAGGTGCGATGGTCAACAACACCGCCCGCGACTGCCGTCAATTGCTCCTTTCGTCCTTCCATTGCGCCGATAACATGTCTGATTCGGATTGGGCCTACATGAAGGTGCGGTTCAATTACGAATACTCAGAATGCGGAGGCACCGTTAGCCTGAATTCGCATGATCGGACGGGAGTCCTATTCCTGACGTCTTCTGATGACATGGTGGGCAACAACATCAATGGCTCGGACTTTCTGCTTGTAGAAGTGGAGGACCCCATCTTCGAATCCTGGACGCCATACCTCGCCGGATGGGATGCAACAGGAATTCCTGCCCAGGACGGAGTGGGGATTCATCATCCTTCCGGAGATCGCAAGAAGATTTCGACGTACCTCGATCCCGTCGCAAGCAGTTCTGCCTATGCATCGGGCGCGCACTGGCGCGTCAATTGGGATGCCACGGAGACGTCGCATGGCGTCACGGAGGGCGGTTCATCCGGGTCGCCTTTGTTTGACCAAAATCAACGAATCATTGGAACACTTACCGGAGGTAGCTCATTCTGTACGTCACCTACAGCGCCTGATTATTATGGGAAAATGAGTTACCATTGGGATGGACCAAACCCCATCAGCGCTGCGGAGAAACTTGAGCCATTCCTTGACCCAGCAGGCACAGGGGAGGAGGTGTTGGATGGGACCTACATTGGATCAGGAGTCAATTGTGAACCACAATCCTTTTGCTCGGTGCTCAGTGTGGAAAGCACGTTGCTGACTGGCGGCGCTTGGCAGTTGTTTCCCAATCCGGCAACAGCCGAGGTGAACATTCAATCTCCAGATCAGCTAACCATCCAGGAAGTGCGGGTTTACGACGCTCAAGGAAGGATGGTGCTAACGGAAAAAGGATTTTCAGTTCAACGCTTTTCTGTAGCTGGATTGACTTCCGGACTCTACTACATCACGGTTAGGACGGAGGCTGGGGCCTCAGGCACTCAGGTGTTAAAAGTGGAGTGATTCAGTTCGCAAGCCACGTCAACTTGGAGCGTTCCACGCGCAGTTGCATGGATCCAATTAAAACGGTGATTTCATCTCCCTTGATGGCCACAACTTCACCGCGTTGACTCCCGTTTCGGAGCCGCACTTTGGAGCCGATTTGGATGCGTTCAACATGGTGTTTTGGACGGCGTTTTGGAATGGCAGCCTTGCTCGCAGCCCGCTTTGCAGCCGCCAACGCCGCAGCATCTTCTTGACGAGCGCGCTCGACTGCTAAGTACTTCCGAACGTCCTCAAGCAGCTCCTTGTTCTTCGATTGGACGTTCCATCGGTCGATGAACTGTTGCAAACGCCTTCCTCGAGTCAAGGCTACATTTTGCTCATCTGAGATGAGCTGCTGAGTCTCTATTTTGGTGTTGAGAGTGGCTTGTTTGCGTTCCAATTGACTCCGGAGCTGATCCATTTCCAGGTCCTTTCTCAATTGCCGATCCGTCAGCTTCGTTAGTTGGTTCTTCTCCTTCTCCAATGAGCCGATGAGGTCGTCCAATTTGACTCGGCGATGGTCCAATTTGGCCTTTGCTCGTTGGATGAGTTCCCCCTGTATGCCATTGATTTCAGCAACTTCAAAGGTGAATGAACTGCCGGGTTGGCCAATGTCCAACTTGTACAACGGTTCGAGGGATTCCCGATCGAACCGCATGGATCCGTTCAGCGCCTCTTTCAATTGTGCAGCTCGGGTTTTAATGTTGGCGTAATGCGTAGTGATTACTCCATAGCACCCTCGCTCGTAGAGCTCCTCAAAGAACACTTCAGCCAGAGCTCCTCCAAGTTCTGGGTCAGATCCCGTTCCAAATTCATCGAGCAAGAGCAAGCTGCTCGGTCCGCTCACTTCCAGAAAACCGCGCATTCGATTGAGTCGGTAGCTGTATGTGCTCAATTGATTTTCGATGCTTTGGTTGTCGCCAATGTCTGTGAGCACGGCATCGAAAAATCCTACTTCGCTGTTGGGGTGGACCGGAATCAAAAGCCCGGATTGGAGCATCACTTGGAGCAAGCCGACGGTCTTGAGCGTAATGGACTTGCCACCGGCATTGGGCCCAGAAATGACAAGCATCCGCCCACGTGACGAAAGTTCGATGCTCTGGGGTTCGGTGTGCCGGTTGGACGCGGCATTCTGCATCCTCAGGAGCGGATGATAGGCTTGAATCATATGGAAGCCCATGGCTTTTCGCAGCAACGGCATGTCTGCGCCACATTCTCCCGCGAGCCGAACTTTGGCTTGGGTCCAGTCGAGTTCTACAATGACTTCTTGGTACGCCCTTATGAGCGGTAAATGGTGGCGAATGCGCTGCGTAAGATCGCGCAGAATCCGCAAGATTTCTTTGCGTTCGTCGTCCTTCAGCATCTCAAATTCAGCATTGAGCGGCATGCAAGCTCCGGGCTCAATGAATGTGATGCTTCCATTGTTGGACTGACCCAAAACCGTCCCGGATAATTTCCGCTTGTGCGTGCTATTGACCGCCAAAACCCGCCGCTCATGGATGAAGCCTTCCTTCGTGTCGGCTAACCAGTTGCGTTCCTGAGCGGATTTCAGCGAGCGCATGAATGCCCGGTTGATGGCCCTCCTCACACGCGTCATTTCAGAACGAATGGAAACCAAGAGTTTCGAAGCATCCGCCCGGACTTCTCCTTTGATATCGAATACCGATTCGATGGCCTCGATCAACTCGGTGGTGGGGTTTACATTGCGGAAGAGGTGTTCAAAGCGCGGGAAGCGTCCTTCTGCTTCCCTCAGGCAGGTTACCAATCCATTGACCGTTTTCGACGCATCGAGGATGCGCAAGAAGCTGTTCTCGTCCAAAACGGAGTCCCGGACTTTAAGCAGTCGAATCTCTCGAGTAAGTTCCTCGCAAGTGACCTTAGGGAATGGAAGGGACTCCCGGCGAATGGTGAGCAACTCCTGGGTGATTTCCAACGCAGGTACGATGCGCTTCCGTGTCCGCCAGGGCCGAAGGGACGCCGCGTTGTTCGTAGCTGTTTCTCCATGACAAAAGCTCGCCAAGAGTTCTTGGATG
>DAISXU010000130.1:0-6150 GCA_036825655.1 Flavobacteriales bacterium
GCCCGCGCATTCCCATTTTGACCTCGACAGGTAACAATTCGAATCACGGCGAAACGGGGCTCCTCGTGACGCCGCGCAAAATGGAAGCCGGCGGCGGTCAGCTCGTCACCCACGAGATCATGGACCAGGCCCTCGGACGGAACACCGCTCTCGAAGTGGCATCTCCGCCAACGAACGCTCCTTCTCCAGCCCGCGCCGCGATGAATCCATTTGACCGGATGATGGCATCACCCAACCTCCCAGAATCTGTTCGCGAACCACACCTTGCTCCCAACACCGAGCCCTCTTATACACAACCTGAGCGGAACACACGAGGCAGCTGGTCAGCTCCTCAACCCAGCAGGCCTTCGAGCGCACCATCGAGGCCATCAACTGCTCCGTCGAGACCTTCTTCTGGCGGGCGATCGAATGGAGCTCCTTCACGCAGCGGACGAGGCGGATGAAGGGACTGATCAGTTGTGCATTCGGTGTGCTTCTCACGGCAGGAGCTGCCCTGGCTCAAAATGAAAGTGACATCCTGCGATACAGCTTCCATGAAGTCTCTGGGTCCTTGCGCAACATGGGCATGGGAGGAACCGTAGGGGCTGTTGGAGCAGATTTGTCATGTGCATTCAGCAACCCCGCTGGGCTAGGCCTCTACAGGCGAGGTGATTTGGGATTCAATCTGGGATTTGGAGGAAGTAACACGCGCATTTCCTTTGACCAATTCAACCAGGAAGGATCTGCTGGGAATGCACCCGTGACGCAAGCAGGCATTGCCATCACCTACCCCAGCATCGATCCGGATTGGCCATTTGTTACCCTTGCCGTGTCTTACCAAAAACGCACCGAGTTGCACCAACAGCTCGTCGCGGATGGTGCGCTGCTCGATGGCAGCCTCTTGAGTCTTTTTGGGAATCAAGCCCAGGGCTTTTATTCCAGCGAGCTCGATTCGAATTTAGGCCTTACGGCCGGACCTGCTTGGGAAGCCTACTTGCTCGACCCAGACCCCTCAGATCCATCCTGCGAAACCTGCTACATCACCGCACTCGATGAAGCAGAGAACGTCATTGGGGCGAAACGCATCGACCGAACCGGCACAGTCGGGGAAACGGCGATTTCATTCGCAGCGAATTACAAGGACCGCCTCTACCTCGGTGCCAGCCTTGGTTTGCCCAGCATCGACTACACGGAAACCAGCCGCCATGAGGAGGCTCCTTTTACGGACACCCTTGCCTTGAATCGCTGGAGCTACTCCCAAAATTTGGACATCGAAGGAGCAGGAATCAATGTCCGTGCCGGGGTCATTTGGGCGCTGGCCGATTGGATGCGCATCGGAGTCAATTACGCGAGTCGTTCTCGGCTCTCAATTCAGGACGCATACTCCACCAACATCGAGGCCCAATGGAACGATGGAAGCCGTTACGATGCGGCAAGTCCATTGAACCAATTTGATTACATCATCTACACGCCTGCTCGATTCAGCATCAATGCGGCATTCATCATGGGCAAAGCGGGCATTGTGTCAGCGGAGTATGAACGAACCGATTTCCGTCAAGGAGAACTGCGACCTGCTGCATTCGCTAGCTCCTCAGCCCACAAATACGAGGCTGAAAATGAGGTCGCCCGCAACATTCACACAGTCACCCATGCAGCACGAGTCGGCGCAGAATTCAGGGTGGCCAGAGATTACCGGTTGCGTCTTGGCGCTGGCATGTCACCCAGCCCCTACAGCTCCGCGGCTGAGGTGATTACCGACGCCACCCGCTACCATGGTTCATTCGGATGGGCTTACCGTGGCGAAACATGGTACGCCGGATTCAGTTACGTGATGACGATTTGGGATGAAGACATCTACCTGTGGAGCATTCCTGATGAGTCACCAGCAGCCATGCAACGTCGCAATGGAATGTTGGTGCTCGGGGTGGGCGGACGCATGTGAGGATGGTTCACAAAAAAAGCCCCAGCGATGAGCCAGGGCTTTTTCAATTGAATATGTGTTTTCGGCTTAGGCGGTAACCTTGGCCAATTGCTTGTCAATGACAGATTCCATGCGCTCGCGTTCCTCTGTGGCCAATTCGTGATCCACCAGGATGCGACCGCTGTGCTCATCAACAATGATGCGCTTGCGTTGAGCAATGTCAATCTGCCGCTGGGGTGGAATCTTGATGTAGGAACCCGCACTGGCTTCACGCTCGATGGGTACAATGGCCAAACCATTCTTTGCTGCACCACGAATCCGACGGTAGCTTGCAAGGAGGCGAGGCTCAATGCCCTCGGCCAATTGATCGCTCAAGGTGCTCAAGGCATCCTCTTCCGCATGGGTTTCCGCAACAATTGCTTCCAACTCAGCGCGCTTGCTTTCGAGGTCTTCCTCCTTCAGCTTCAGCACATCGTGTACTTCTTGAACCTTGGCTTCCATGTCGTCGAGCTTCGCTTTGTTTTCGCGAATCCGCTTTTCGCAGAGCTCAATTTCCAGGGTTTGGTATTCGATTTCCTTGTTGAGCGACTCAAACTCACGGTTGTTCCGGACGTTGTTTTGCTGCTCAGTGTACTTCGCAATCAGAGCCTTGCTCTCAACGATTTCGTTTTGATAGGCTGTGACGCTTTGCTTCACGAAATCGACATCGCCCTGAACCTTGTCCATCCGCGTGCGGAGGCCTTCGATTTGGTCTTCGGCATCTTGAACTTCCAGGGGAAGTTCCCCACGAAGTACACGAATGCGGTCGATACGGGAATCAATGATCTGCAGATCGAAGAGGGCGCGCAGCTTGTCTTCGGCTGTGGTGACTTTCTTTTGTTTCGCCATGGCGGTCAGAAGGTGTGGACGGGGTTTGGGTTTTCCTGCGATAACAGGAGGGCGAAATTAGTGAATTTTTCCATGAATTGTTCACTTAAATAGGTATGTATCCATTCGGTCACGTGCCATTCGCTCTCATAGTGCCCTACATCGGCGATTAATAGCTGCCCTTCGGCTCCGAAAAACTCGTGGTATTTGAAATCTCCTGTGACGAAAACATCCGCTCTGGCTGCGATCGCATCCGACAAAAGGAAGCTCCCAGCACCCCCACAGAGCGCGATTCGCTGAACTGGACGTCCGGTCCACTCCGTGTGCTTGATGACGCCACACCCCAAGGTGTTTTTCGTTTTTTGGAGGAACTCACGTTCAGTCATGGGCTCTGTGAGCATGCCGACCAGGCCTGCACCTATGCCTTGGTGATGCTGTTCCATCGGCAATACGGCATGCGCCATTTCCTCGTAAGGATGAGCTGTACGCGCTGCTGCAAGAACTGCTGGCACACGCCACGCCTCTACAACAACTTCCGTCCTCAGCTCTTGGACTTGCTCCCTTCTGCCCACTTCTCCCAGAGCGGGATTGGAATCCAATCCAGGCCTGAAGGTGCCTTCACCTTGGGCGTTGAATCCACACTCGTCGTAGCGGCCGATGGTGCCGGCACCAGCCGCAAACATCGCATCTGCCACGCGTGAAGCTGCACCTTTCGGAGTGTAGATAATGACTTGTTTCAAGCGCTCATGCATGGGGCGTAAAATCTGCAGAGAACGCGGCTCCAAACCCAATTGCAACGCAAGGCTCCGGTTGACGCCATCGGCTACATTGTCCAAGTTCGTATGCACCGCAATCAAGGCGATTCCATTCCGAATGGCAGACTCAACTGTGCGTTGCACGTGGTTGGAACCTGTCAACCGTTTTAGCCCCTTGAAAATAACTGGATGGTGCGACACGATGACTTCTGCACCTTTCGCTACAGCCTCGTTGACCACAGCCTCTGTGCAGTCCAATGAAATCAACACGCTGGTCACGCTGGCATCGGGCGAACCCACCAACAAACCCGAGTTGTCGTATGGCTCTTGAAGCGACGGTGGTGCCCACGCATGTAAGGCATTTAAAACGTCGCGAACCGTCAGGGATTTTGCATCTTGCATGTTGACAAAGATAACCGCCTGCAATCGACTCCGTGAGACCCTTCCGACCACATCCCATCTTCTTGCCTCTTTCTGCATTCTATGCCCTCGGATTGCGCATGCGCTTGATGGCCTATGCTGTTGGGATCTTGCGGCGCGAAAAGGGTGTTTTGCACACCTGGGTTCTGGGCAACATCACAGCAGGTGGGACCGGAAAATCCCCACACGCACGTCTATTTGTGCGAGAACTGGAAGCGATTTTGGGGAAGGGAACCGTAGGAATGTTGAGCCGGGGATATGGCCGAGATACGCGGGGATGGAAGGTAATTCTACGAGCCGGAACGTAGGCGATGAGCCCTTGATGTTGAAAAGGCAAATGCCCGATGTGGACGTTGCTGTGTGCGAAGACCGCCTTGAAGGACTCCGGCAAATGAAGCAGCAACGGCCTTTGTTGCAATGGGTGGTGCTGGATGATGCTTTCCAACACATGCGCCTGGAGCCCGACGTCTCCACCATTCTGCTGGATGCAACACAGCCCATGAAACGGGATTGGCTGTTGCCAGCGGGGCGGCTGCGGGACTTGAAGTCGAGTCTAAAGCGAGCCGATTCCGCCTTGATCACCAGGTCCCTCGGGGACGAAGAGCGCGAGTTACTCGAAAGTGGCTGGCCTGGTCACGGTCCCGTCCATGCGACCCACATGTTCGAAGGCCCCATGCAACCCTGGTCAGAGGCTGCCCTGGAGGCTCCTTCTCCCGTTTCCTCTCCAAATCCTTCAGCACGAACACGCATCCTGGCCGTTGCAGGGGTAGCGAGGCCGGAGCGGTTCATGGATGGATTGGCACAACAATTTCAAATTGCGCGACGTGAAGCCTTTCCAGATCACCATGTGTATGATGAAGTTGACGTCAAAAGGTGGCTAGCCGCACAAGACACCGACGCCATCGGCGCACTAATTACCACGGAAAAAGACGCCATGCGATTGGAGCCACACAAACACCTACTTCGCAGGTTGCCAGTTTATTACATCCCCCTGATGGCCTCGTGGACCCAACTGGAAGAAGCAAAATTTTGGATTCGAGAAACCGTTGAAGAGATTCAGCGCGGAGGAAGCCTTAAAAATCAAGATATTTGAACCATGGAAGGAAAAAACACCTTGATTGCCCGCAACGCTTGTTTCTGGATTGGAGCAATGGCCTTGCTCATTTTTGTTGGATGCGGCACAGATGGAGCGCGAGACGCCGAGCCTGCAGCGAAGGCGGAATTGGCGAAAAGAACAATGCCAGTGCCTGCTGGCATCATTGAAGGAACTGTCGATCAACCCAATGCGCGGATCGAGTTGCGCACATTCAAAAATGGAAGGTTGAGCCCACTGATGAAAGTGCAAGCCGATGCGGAGGGGGCATTCTCCATCAAGACCCGAGGCGATTTGGCCTACGATTTCCACCAAATCGTGGTGAATGGGGCCCACCCGCTTGTCCTCATCATGGATAAGACCTACGGAATCAAAGTGGACATCAAAGTGCCTGAAAGCGGCTACATCACGGATGCCACCATCGAGGGTTCTCCTGAATCCGTTTTGCTTGCTGAATACTACAACAAGGCCATTCCATTGCAGATTCAGTTGACCAATGCTGAGGGCCGCAAGGATGCAGCATCGGCTGCTGCAATTCGCCAGCAACTCCAAGAATACGCGCTCAATTGGGTGACTCCAGTCGCCCACCTTCCCTCTGCATTGGGCGCCATTGAACATTTGAATCCCGCAATTCACGGTGAGCTGATGGCGGGCATACTGAATGCGAACAGGAGTCAATTTGGCACCAATGAGTATTTCCAATACCTCGAAAACAACGTTGTCAATCGCCCTAAACCGCGAACCGTAGCAACGCCGCCGCCCGCTGCAGCTTCGAATGGAGCAGGCCTTGGTGTTGGCGATCCCGCGCCAGACATTCAGATGGCCGGCGTGGATGGAGAGGTATTGAAGCTTTCCGACTTGAAAGGAAAGGTTGTACTGATTGACTTTTGGGCCTCGTGGTGTGGACCATGCAGAAGGGAAAACCCGCACGTGGTGAACGCCTACAGGACCTATGGCCCGCGAGGGTTTGAGGTGTTTTCCGTTTCCTTGGACAAGTCACAAGACCCTTGGGTGAAAGCGATTGCCCAAGACGGATTGACCTGGCCTAACCACGTGAGTGATTTGGCGGGATGGAACAACGCGGCCGCGCAAGCGTATGGTGTGCGATCCATCCC
>DAISXU010000131.1:0-6146 GCA_036825655.1 Flavobacteriales bacterium
CTGTCTATTGGATAGCGAGTAAAGACCACGGAGCAATGACATGCGAAAGAAACGTTCCTTGCGGCTTGCCGCGGGGAGCGTTTCTTGCGCTCGCATTTGACGGCGTCATTTTTCTAAATGCTGCATGAGCATGCTGCGGAGGTTGTTTAAAATGGGGTCCGGTTCCGCATTGGGAAGGACATTCAACAATGCCATAGCCCGTTCGAAGTCGGCCAACGCTCCTGGAAAGTCCTGCGTTTCGATTCGGAAGAAGCAGCGCATCTTATAACACAGGATGTCGTTGCATCCCGCCTCGATGGCTTGCGTCATGATTTCGGCGCCCTTCTCGAATTGTTGGGTTTCGAAGTAAAGGGCGCTCAGGTTCATGTAGAACGAAGGTGGCTCGAGGTCCTTGGAGCACCGGAAGTAAAACGCTTCAGCGGTTTGAAAATCCCCCAGCTTTTTGGCAGCCAATGCTACGTTTTCAAACGACTCCGAATGGGGTTTCCATTCGGCTGCTTTCTTGAAGTAGTGCAACGATTTTTTCGGTTCTGAGTCCGTAGTCATCACCCCGAGGGCAGTGTAGAGGTAATGGTATTTCTCAGGTTCAAACCGCGGGTCAGGCGTTCGGTCTACTTGTTCAAAATCTTGCTTTGCCTGCGCGAATTGGCCACGCTCGTAATAAAGTGCCCCCCGCATGCCGTTGGAGAAGGTGGCTGATTCGTGAGATAGGTTGTGCGTCCACAGGTCGATGGTGCTGCGCCAGTATTGGGTCTGAGCGTAAGCCAAACCAGCCAATGCTACCGCCACCAATCCGCTGGCGCCTTTGATCAAGGTCGGATGCATCCGATGGCCGCAGCTCAAGAGCGCAATCCAAAATCCTAACAAGGAGACGTATCCATAGCGGTCTGCGTAGGGACCCAAATACGAGGTCACCAGCGTGGTGTGCAGCAAAAGATTTCCAGCGAAAAAGAGAATCCCAAACACCAAGAGTTTGTTCTTCCTCAAGCGATACAACGCCCATCCCATTGCGCCCATCCCAGCCCAGGCACCCAACGTCAGAACGGTCCAGGGGTCTGAGGGCCAATCGTATACAATTCCAAGTTTCCATGGGAAGAGCGCCTTGACTGCGTACCACATGAACTGAACGGGCACCAGAATCAACGCGTTGTAATCGCCCGTAAAGGCGGATTGTCCCCCTCGAAAATGCAGACTCACGGCTACGAAAGCAGCCGAAATGGCAAAAAAAGGAACCTTTTGGATGAGCCGTTGCCGATCGATCAGTTGAGGTCCTCGCCATGCATCGAGTAGGAACATCACCCCTATGAATGGAAGCATTTGCACTTTGGCAAAACAACCCAGTGCGAAAAGTCCCAGCGCACCGAGGTAATGCCTTCGATCACCTCCCACTAAAAATTGATCATAAGCGAGCAGAGCAGCTAAGAAGAAACTGGTGAAGAGCAAGGTGCTCGTTGCTGAAATCCAACACACCGCTTCGACGGCCAGTGGGTGCAAGGCAAACAGCAAGGACAAGAGAAAGGCCAGTGAATCCTTCAGCAACAACCGTTTCCCCACCCCGAATACCAGAGCAGCGTTGAGGAGATGCAACAACAGCGAGAGCACATGGAAAGGCGCAGCTGAATCGTTGCCGAATCCAGAGTTGACGAGGGTAAAGAGTAGGGTAGTTAGCGGCTGGTACATGCCCACTGTAGCGCTGGAGAACATGCCTTTGAGGTTGGCCAGGTCCAGTGAATTCACGAAAGGGTTTTCGAGTATTTGACCACCGTCGTCGATGTCTGTGAAGCCGTAGCTTAGGGATGCAGCATATACGCCAATCGTAAGGAGGGATGTTGCCCCGATGTATTTCCAGTGCTTCATATGCAAGCTAAAATAACTAGGTAAATGGCGCCGCCTCATCGTGCTTTCGTCATCTATCCCAAGCTGCTTGTTGAAATTTGAGTAGGATAACGTGGAAGGGCAATGTGCATGGGGGATGCCCGCGAGTTTTCTAAGCGCCGAAAATTCCACTTACATTCACTTAATCCCATCATATCATGCCGGAGAGTGTGCAAGTGGCACGTGTTGGATGGGGTCTGCTTCTAACTGACCAGAGCTATTCCAAGGAAATTGTATCTTTGAAGTTGATCGAATTGGCTTCAATAGCGCCATTCTGTTCATCTGTTCTTTTGCCGAAATTATTCCAGCATGACCCTTCGAGATTCAGTTAACAAATACGTCCAAGAGTCGGTTGATTACCACATGACTTGGCTCTTTGATCAACCCATTGCAACACACTCGGATCGAATGGAAGGTTTGAGGCGCGCAGGTTTAATTCTGAACAAGCTCATTCATCATGCGGGTACCCAATTTTTGCATCATGATGGGTACTCTAAAATGACGATTTCTGACAAGGCAAAAGAGATCATGAGGGTTTTCAACCAACGCCCTGAATATGAAATTGGCACGTACCGGACGGATTTTGTTTTTGGTGCGGAGGCCCAGCCCAAGTTCATAGAGATCACATGCCAATTTTCTATGAATGCCTTCTTTCAGTCAGCCATTTTCAACCATTTCTCTCAGAAATACGAGCAGAATCAAGGTTTGGGGGCCTCCCGCGTGGAGACCTACGATGATTTCATTCCATTCATGGAGCAGAAGATTGGGAATGCGCGTTCGATTTGCATCATCAAAGGCAGAGACAAGATCCAGGCTTCAAGGTTTTTCGCTCCGATTTTTAGAAATGCTGGATACGAGGTGAAGGAGGTACTCTACACCGATGTTTGGGCGAATCGAAATTTCATAACGCAGTCTTTCGTAATAAGCGAAATCATGATAGACGAAATCGAGTCCATGTCCATGGACGAGATTCGCCTCCTTGCTGACTGCAACATGGTCAATGATTACAGGACCATCTTCATTGCTCACGACAAGCGTTATTTTACGTTGTTGGGGGATCACGAATTGCAGAAACAAGTGCTGACACCCCAGGAGATGGCGGTGCTGAATGAGTTCATGATCGAAACGCATTCCATGGACCGTCCCGGATTTAATGTGCAACTCGCCTTGGACAACAAGGATGCTTGGGTATTGAAGCACATCAACCTTGGCCGCAGCAGGGATGTGTATGCGGGCTTGGAGTTTGATCAAAAGGGCTGGGAGGAGCTGTTGGGCTCCATTGACCATGCTCAATTCATTCTTCAAGAATGGGTGCCCC
This sequence comes from Flavobacteriales bacterium, assembly GCA_036825655.1. Classification (GTDB taxonomy): domain Bacteria; phylum Bacteroidota; class Bacteroidia; order Flavobacteriales_D; family Sanyastnellaceae; genus JALQTD01. Next base: position 3,194 of record DAISXU010000131.1, read on the forward strand.
AAAAGCCTTATGAAGGAACCATTCAAGGGAAGAAGCACCAAGATTATCTCACAGGGACGTTGCTTTACTTTGACAAGGAGTACTTCGGTTTGGGGTTGTTCAGGGCATCATCGCACATCGTTGCGAACAAGGTGGACAACCGGAACATCTTCCCATTGGTGCTTCAAAGTCCAGATCAAGGAAAGAACTTGGATGTGATCCTGCGGTTCTAAGCCCGTTCGCGCATGCGGACCCGCAACAAATGCCTGTTTTCGTCAGTGAAGGCTGACCTGCCGTGGAGCATTGTTTTGTTATGGAGAATCACCAAGTCCCGGGTTTCCAATGTTCCAGAGAGCGTGGATTCGGATGAGTTGACAGCGTTCCTCATGAATTTAAGTGCCTCAATCATGCCGTCATCGAAGAGAGAAGGATCAACTTCCAAACACCGCTCAATCACATCGCTGCGGTAACGGATGGTGTTCCCAACAAGGATAGGACCTGCGTTGAATTCAATTTCAGCTTCCAGGTTCTTTCGAAAGACTGTCGGGATGAGAAATGGATAGTTTTTCGTCCGTAACAAATGCTCGAATCTCTCCCCATCAGGGCTTTTTCTGATTTCTTTCAAGAGGTTGGATGCGCTTAATAATAGGGACTCACCTCCACCGCATTCCGCCTTCGTCACGACAAAGAGGCAAAAGAAATCTTCGGGGTTCTCGCTGAAGGCGCTGTCCGTGTGAAGCTCAGCTTCTGAGTTTCGCTCTGAGTGGGTAACGAACTTGCTTTCTGAGTATGGCATGGAGCGAATGCTCCAAACCAAAGAGTCTGCTGAATGATTGTGTGGGATGGGTTCACCGAGTTGCTGACAGAACGATAAAAACTGTGCTTTTGTTTTTTCGATGTCTTGGGTATCAAAAGGCATGTCCCTTAGCAAGGCAAAGCCATTCCGTCTTAAGTCTTCCTGTATCAACCGAACCAATTCACTCGAGTGTGGATTGTTTGTAGGGTATTCCGCGTAGCTCATGCTGTGCGAAGCAGGCTTGTACGATCCAGGTCGAGTAATCATGGCTTCGGGTGATGAAATCACGGAAATCTGAATATACACAAATTTACGTGAATATGAGTGGAAAATCACCGTTAGTTTGTGTTTTTCAACGATTCATCTAAGTCATGGGTTCTTGATTCCGAGGTGTTTGTCGGGGGTCAAGGGAATTTTGGAAACTTGGAGAAGTCGCGAGAGCGCTTTTCCAGGAATGCGTCGCGCCCTTCTTTTGCCTCTTCGGTACCGTAGGCCAGCCTTGTCGCTTCTCCTGCATAAACTTGCTGTCCGACCAGGCCATCGTCGATGAGGTTGAATCCAAATTTGAGCATCTTGATGGCTGTGGGGCTTTTCGTCATGATCTCTTGTGCCCAATCGTAGGCGACTTGCTCGAGTTCATCATGCGGGACCACCTTGTTGACCATGCCCATTTCAAAAGCCTCTTGCGCGGAATAAGTCGCGCCGAGGAAGAAGATCTCTCGGGCGCGTTTTTGGCCTACCTGACGGGCGAGGTAAGCAGATCCAAAGCCACCATCAAAACTCGCGACGTCAGCGTCAGTTTGCTTGAATTGCGCATGTTCCTTGCTCGCCAAGGTCAAATCGCACACCACGTGCAAGCTGTGTCCTCCTCCCACAGCCCAACCCGGAACCACTGCGATGACCACCTTGTTCATGAAGCGAATCTGACGCTGGACATCAAGGATGTTGAAACGGTTGATGCCATTGGAACCTTTGTAGCCTGAATTCGAGCGCACGCGCTGGTCTCCCCCCGAACAAAAGGCCCAACCGCCATCCTTCTTCGATGGTCCTTCACCTGTTATGAGCACCACGCCGATTTCCTGGCTCTCGTGACAGTGGACCAATGCTTCCCACAATTCATCGACCGTTTTGGGCGTGAAAGCATTCCTTACTTCCGGACGGTTGAAGGCGATTCGGGCCACCCCGTTGCAAGTTGTGTACGTGATTTCGTCGTACTCTTTGATAGTCTTCCAATCGATTGCAGGCATGGCCAAATGTTTGAGTTGCCCCAAAGTTACGACCTGATATCTGCTGCCGGAATGTTATGGATCCTCCTGGGATTGAGAAAGGGTGAAGGAAAGCCCCAAGCCGATTTGCAGGTCGCCGCTTTCAAAGTGCCGTCCATAGACGAAATCGAGCAGCATGTCCTCTGCGACTTCTCTTTGAAAACCGAGGTTCAGCCGCAAGCTTTCTCCACTGAAAAAATAAGGCTCGACAAAACCAACCCAGCCCTGGCGACCCAGCTCCCGAGCGAGTACCATGGAACTCATCCAGGTGCTGATTCCGTTGTCCATTGACCATCCCGCATTGGCAGAAAAACTGCTGAGATCGCCCAGTGGCCGACCAAAACACAAGCGATGGCTCATCGGTACACGTTGGCCAGTGGACCAACCACCAGCTGGATTGATGGCCAATTCTGCGAGCCAGGCTGCATCCCATTTTTTCCAAAAGGATCCTGGCAATTGGATTTTTGCCCCCAGCATGGCCTGCTCCACATCGCCGATCACTTGAGCAAACCTCGCCCCGAGGCGCAACTCGATCCGCTCGTGGAGGCCATATCGGATGACTCCCTGTGGAATTGCGTAGCTGAAGCCGGGATTGCCATCGGGTTCGGTAAACCAGTTCATTTGGCCTCCAACTTCAGCGCGCATGTAACCGAGCGGAACCAAAGTGGCAGCAGCGGATTCGCTGGGGCGATCGGTCGCCAAGTCGCCCTGGCCGAAAGCTCCAGAAACGAGAAGCTCCGCTCCGAGTAGGCAGAAGACTATCTGAAGAATGCGCATGTGTTCAGGGTTTTGAGGTATCCAACATACGAAACGAACAGAGAACAAGAGATTGCGCTAATTTCGGGGCATGACACATTCATTCTCACTCTTGGTTTGCGTGATGGCGATGACTTGGGGCGTACTTTCTGGAACC
>DAISXU010000132.1:0-6146 GCA_036825655.1 Flavobacteriales bacterium
CAGGACCAGAACGGCGAGCAAGAACAGGATCAAAACGGCGAGCAAGACCAAGAGCAGGAGCAGAACGGCGAGCAAGACCAAGAACAGGAGCAGAACGGCGAGGAAGACGAGGAGCAGGAGCAGAACGGCGAGCAAGACCAGGAGCAGGAACAGGAACAGAGCGGCGAGCAAGAGACCCCTCAAACCATCGAAGGCCAAATCTCACCGGAAGACATGGAACGCATCCTCGAGAGCCTTGAGCGAAATGAGGCGGCGATTCAGGCAAAATTGCAACGTCAGCGCAACGGCGGGAAACCGAGGCAAATCGAAAAAGACTGGTGATGATGCATCAAACCAAAGGATTAAAAGTTTGGGCTTTGGCTTGGGGGCTAATGCTGACCCTTGCGAGTTGGGCGCAGGACGCCTCAGTCCAAGTGACTGTGGACCGAAATCGGGTGATGAGGGGAGATAACATCCAGCTCACCTTCGCATTCAACAACTGCAGTGCACAAATTGGAACGCCTAAAATTGAAGGCTTGCGCTATGCATTTGGCCCATCCCAAAGCACCAATGTCAGCATTGTGAATGGCCGAAGAAGCGATAAAAAAGTCCTGACTTTCACCTACATCGTTACCGCAACTTCGGACATCGCCATTCCTCGGTTTGAGATGACAACCAACAAGGGGGTCATGACTTCTACGCCCTTTACCATTCAGGTGATCAAATCCAGAGAGCCAACAAACAGAACGGCGGATGCCATTTTGGACCGGGAAGTTGCGATGATCATCGACCTTCCAAAAGGCGAAGTATTCGTTGGCGAGCCATTGATTGCCACCTTGCAGATTTACACCCTGATTCCAGGATTGGAAGTCAGGAATTACACCCGACCGGAGTTCAGTGGATTTTGGAAGGAGCCCATTGAAATCCCCAATCCCAGTTTTCGAGAGCGCGTGCTGAATGGTCGGTCTGTTCAACTTGCCACCGTGGGCGAATTTGTGCTTTTCCCTCAACAAACAGGAGAACTGACCATCGAGGGATTTGACTTGACAGGCTACATCCGCACCTCGTTTTTCCAAGGACGGGAAATCTCGGCATCTGCCGACCCCGTGAAAGTTCAGGTGAACCCCCTGCCTTCTCCCATTCCGCCCAACCATTTGGGAGCCTTCAACCAACTGGAGGCTCAACTGAAAATTTCGGAAACCACGGTTGAGGCGAATCAAGCCTTCACTGTGGACCTTACTTTCCGAGGAAATGGCAATTTGAAATTCATCCAAGAACCCACCTGGAATTGGCCTGCTGATTTCGAAGTGTTTGACCCGGAAGTCAAGGACAACATCAAGATAGATTCCAATGGCGAATCCGGTCGAAGGACTTTCCACTACGTTGTAATTCCAAGGGCCACGGGGTCCTTCAGCGTTCCTCCGCTCGATGTCAGTTGGTTCGATGCGAAGCGCAAAGAGCATGTGAGGCGAGAGCTGGGAGGTGAAGCCTTGGAAGTCCAAGCGGCGGAGGGCGACCAAGCGGCCACCATGTCTTACAATTCAAAATCCGACATCCAAGTGCTCAACCAAGACATTCGCTACATCCAGTTGGAGGCAACCGAGTGTTTTACGCCAATCGGTGAAGGCAGTTGGAAGAAGTCCATGCTCGCAGGAGCCATGGCCATAGGGCCGCTTCAGTTGATTCTGTTGCTTTGGTACCGCCGAAAAAAAGAGGAGGAGGCATCGGACGTGCGGGGGACGAGAAAGAAACAGGCGAAGTCCCAAATCCGGAAGGAGTTGCGCGAAGCGGCCAAGATGCTGAGCCATCCCCCTGCCTTTTATGAGGCCCTTGGGAAAGGGCTCGAATCGTACCTCATGGCCAAACTGGGTTGGACTGCGAGTCAATTCACCAGAAAGGGCGCGCTGCAAGCGTTGGAAAGGCATGCTCCTTCGTCGCTTCCTAAGTGGACTTCCTTGCTGGAGCAAATAGATTTAGCCCGGTTTGCGACCAACCTCGCTGCCGATCCTCAATCGCTGTACAAACTGGCTTCCGCGCTGGTAGATGAAACGGAAAAAGAATGGAAAGCATGAAGCGATTCCTCTTGCTGAGTTGGGCAGCGCTGCTTGGAATGGGCAGCAGCCTCGCGAACCCGACTCCTGCCCAATGCGAAGTGCATTTCCACGACGGCAATGCAGCCTACGAAGCGGGTGATTTTGAAGGCGCTGTGGCCGCCTATGAAGCGGGGCTTCTTGCGTGTGACAATTTCGAAACCGAATTCAACCTCGGCAATGCCTACTTCAAATTAGGGCAGTTGGGACTGAGCATTCTTCATTTCGAGAGAGCCCTGCAACTCAACCCCTCCGATGACGATGCCCGCAACAACCTCAAGCTGGCCGGGACCAAAGTCATCGACCGCATTGAACCCCTTCCGACGCAAGGCTTGCGGGATGTTTGGGAACGGGTCGTCGCTAAGGGGCGCCTGAATTTCTGGCGCAACATGCTCCTGATCTTGTGGCTTTCCGGATTTGCAGGACTTTCCTGGCGCGCGCTCAGCAAGGAAGAGTCCATGAAACGGATCGCAGGCACCGTGGCAGCTGCCTTGCTGGTGCTGAGTATAGCAGTGGGATTTCTCTATTCCGCAACATCACACCGGGATGACATCAGCCACAAGGCCATCGTCCTTGCGCCGACTACAGAAGTGCGCAACGCACCTCAATTGACAAGCAGCTTGGTGCTCTTCGTTCTCCACGAAGGTACCAAAGGCCGCATCTTAAGTCGGTCAGAGGAATGGATCGAACTTGAACTCGCCAACGGCAGCGTGGGTTGGGTCCACACCACTGAAGTCGAAGAAATCTAGGGGCGGATCACCTGCATGGCCTGCGACCGCGTCAGCCCATTGCGGTCATGCCCGACCAACCAATACGTTCCAGTGGCGCACTCAACGGGCAAGGTACCTTGAACTTGCCCCGTGGAACCGGCTGTCCATTGTGCAACGGTTTGGCCTCTTAAGTTCAAAAGGCGAACAACGCGCTGATTCAACCAACCCGTAGAGATGAACTCATCCGCAACTGGATTGGGGTACAATTGCATCTCGGTCAATTCGTTCACATCCACCGTTGCCGGATTCGCGAGGTCGTACAAAATGATATCATCCAGACCTGCCTCGATCAAGGAGCCCCCATCCAAGTACTCGCCAATGGTGGTGCTATCCGAAGCGATGAAGCGCATTTGGAATGCGTCGGTAGGCTCCAACCATTCGCTCACTTTGAAGGCGTTTCTGCGCCAAGAAAGGTCCTGGGTCAGGGTGTTTTCGAGGTAAATCCACGAATTGCCTCCATCGTTCGACAACTGCACCTGCCACCAGTCTGCGCCTGGGTTGGCACCGGTGTATGGGGCATTGCAGTACCAACGCCAGTAGGCAATCACTGGGTCTTCGTACTCGGTCAAATCGATGACGGGCGACTCGAGGGTGGTGTGCCCGGCATCCACATCGTTCGCACCAATTCCACCTCCCGCTGGGTTAACACCGGTAATGAATGCGAATCCCGCTAAGCCCACGGAGTGGTCTACATTGGGAGCCACGATGGTGGCAGGATCACCGGGTTCTCCAAAGGAACCAACTGGTATGGCCTCTTCCCACTGGCCGGTGGTGGCATTGTCGTAACCGGGAACGCCGGTCTGCCAAAAACCGAAATCAGCATACTCATCCGAATCATTGATGAGAAGCGGATCCATCCCGACGATGATGAAGTGAGGCAAGTTCGGGTACACTTCTACTGCGGCACCGATGGGGTCGATGGCGGAGAGCCCTCCAAAGTCATCTTGGATGAACAAATAATAGGAAACCACCGTACCTGGGGTTTGAGCGGGCAGTTCTGCCGTAAAACTTGTGGCGCCTTCGTCCATGACCAATTCAGTCCAGTCCCCTGACGCTTCCGTTTTGTAACGCATTTTCACGCTGTCGAAATACAAGCTGTAAGGGAAAAGGATGTCCGCCGCACTTTCCACCAGGATCGTGCTTCCCGCAGCCGCGAATTCGATGGGATCATGGTCCATTTCGGCGTAGCCAAAAATGGTAATCCCATGGATGTCAAACCCCTCGATGATCGCCAAAGCATTGGGTGTGCCATTCGACAAATCACCATCGTCATCATCAGCTTGAAGCACATCGATGAGCACATCCGTATAGGCTTGGCCTTCATCACCATCCATGGCTTCCGCCTGCAAACCGGGGTAAGCATCGACAAAGAGGTTCATGGTGTTGCCCCAGTCACCCCCGAGCAACAAGTGGGTGTCGTACCACGCACCGCAGATGATCTCCCCATCAGCGTGCACCTCGCCTACCAAATCCTGCGGGTAAACCTTGGGGTCCTCGTCGTAACGGCGGATTCCATCTTCGCTGCCTTCATTGAAGCCCTTTCCAATTTCGGCCAAATCACCCAAGCTCATGGCCCACAAATCCGCATACCCTTCGTTCATGGCACCGTTCATGAAATAACTGCCCAAGCTCTGGTAGAAATAGTCGTTGATGCCATGACCGTATTCGTGCCAAACCACATCGGCAATCAACGAGGTCGCATTGCATCCTCCCCCTGCGTCATAGAAGTTTACGCTTTGGCCATCATAAAACGCGTTGCATTCGCCGGCCACATCGATGTTTGTGGGGATCGAGAAGTCCAAGCCATCAAAAAACGGCAACCACGCTTTCATGTGATCGTGCATCAAGCTCACGGATCGGTATGCCGAGCGTTCCTTCACATTGCCAATGGCCGAAATGTCCATGTTGTTGTAACCATCCGCGAGGTTCACGAATCCGGCAGGCGTGACGCCATTTGTATACACCGTGGACCAGCGGCCTTCCAACGGGAGGTTGAAATTGACCGGGCCATTGGTGGTGGAAATGAATCCACCGTCAGCATCCGTATAGAGGTTATCGCCGGGAATGTTCAAGGCCAAATGGGGCATCTCGAGGTTCTCAGATGCCTCGTAGGGGTACATCTCATGCACGCCTGCCCTCACCAATCCGGAAACGTTGAGCAACGCAGGGCGATCCAGCCCCATGCGCAGAACCGTGCGCTCTGGTCGGTCGCCCGTGGCGGGCATGGCCACCCGGCCAGCGATGTGACGGATTTGGTTTACACGCATCAGCACCTCACCGGTCATCACATCCACCCAGGTCAAATACCGCTTAGGCAAGGCGCCCATGCGGCCGGCGATCATGAATTCTTGAACCAGCTTGAATTCCAATGCCTTCGATTCTTCCTGCCACGGCAAAATTTTCAAATCACCCGCCTCAGGTGAAGCCCACTCATCCATGGGCAATCCGTCGGCAGCCGCATCCAACAAGGCCAACTCGGGAAGCCATTCACCTGATGGGATGCTGGCGCCGCGGTACCAATCAGCGCCCCATGCCACCAACTGCCCGTTCAGCCACTTCGTCATGAGCTTTCCACCTTGCACGGGGAGGCCTTCCACCTGCTGATGAGCAAAGGCCCAATCGTGCTTGGCACCGGTTTCTTGCGCTTGCCATTCCATGCTTCCGGCTACACCAAACCCCGCCAATTCTTGGGCGAAGTTGGCTGCCTTTTCTTCCAGCGAGGCGCCTTCAAAAGCAATGGAAGGACCATAAGCTCGGTGGGGCAAACCCGTCGATGGGTCCATGATCGCTTGCCACCGCGGGTGATTGTTTAAGAAATCCGGCCACGCGGATTGCGATCGCAGCAGCGCTTGCTGTGTGGTGGTCGGTGCATCCACATCCATACCGCGGTAGCGGATTTCATGCACATCGTATTGGGCTTGCACACCAGCAAGACTAGCGGCAAAAAAGCTAAGCGTAAAGAGTAGGCGGTTCATTTCAGGCAGGTTTGAGCGGTAAGTTAATCAGCATTTGACCTTCTTGGGACGCGCAAACTCGACTTTGATGTTTTCATGACGAAGGAACCATCCAAAAGAAAAAGCGCAGCTGCAAGTGCTCGCACTTGAACCACGCTTTTGATTTCCCTAAAGCTCGTCGCCTTTTTGTAGCTCCACTAGGACTCGAACCTAGATCTAGGGTACCGGAAACCCTTGTTCTATCCCTTGAACTATGGAGCCTCATAACAAATCGGTGCACCGAGGTGCACCGCAATGTCGTGGAGAATATCGGAGTCGAACCGATGACCTCTTGCATGCCATGCAAGCGCTCT
>DAISXU010000133.1:0-5962 GCA_036825655.1 Flavobacteriales bacterium
CAAGGCGATCATAGCGGCGTGATAAGCTGGCCAAACCTTTAGTTTTTCACTTAATGCGTAACCCACTAACCGCAGGCGCTGCACTTGATTCGTGTCATAGACCCGAGAGTGAATGACCGCATGGTCCACCCCAGCTTCTATGAGGCAGGCCGCAATGCGGTGGGTGTTCACTGTAACGGAAGGAAATCGGAAAGAGCCGCTATCGGTCATGATTCCAGTGTACAAACACGCTCCAGTCTCAGCGGTAATCAAATGCGCTTCTCCTCGAGCCTCGAGCCAACCAAACACCAACTCGGCCGTGCTGCAACAGCTCGTATCAGACCACGTGATTTGCGCGAAGTCCTTGGGGAATTGGTGGTGGTCAATCATGACCTTGGGAGCCGAAGCTGCCTCGAGCACTGCCGCCAAACCTCCTGTTCGCGACAACTCATTGTAATCCAGGCAAAAAATGACATTGGCCTGATCCACTGCCGCAATCACTTCTTCAGGTTGAACATCATGAAGCAGTACCTCATCGTTTCCAGGAAGCCAGTGCAAAAAGCTGGGATAGCCATCCGGCATGATCACTACAGAGGAAATCCCTTGTTCTTTCAAGTGATTCCACATGGCCAAAGCCGAACCAATGGCATCGCCATCAGGCCCCCGGTGGGCCGTGATGACAGGCACACCAGGCAAGGCGAGCAAAGCATTGCACGCCGCTATGGACTCGGAAGTGAATACAGGAGAACCTAATGCACCTGATGTGGAAGTGGATTGCGCCATGGTACGAAGGTACATCTCGGTGCGTAACTTTGGCTCCATGATCGCCCTCCTGCACATCTGGATGCATGCTCTTCTGGCAATTGCCAGCCACGACTTTCACTTCAGTAGAACTGATTTGGTATGCAGCCGAGAAGGCACTTGGCAGGTCACCATTCGGGTATTCACGGATGACTTGGAGCGAGAAATGGCGTTGTACCAAGAATCGATGGGAGAAGAAGCGCTGTCCCCCCTGTGGTTGGGAGACGAAAGGGAACACCCCAAAGCAGAAAAATGGGCAGGTGACGTGGTGGAAGACGCTTGGACGCTCGAAGTGAATGACCGTGAGGTGCCTTGCACTTACCTCGGAATGGAGGTCGATTACGATGTGACGTATTTGTACCTCGAATCCGCCCCAACCGAGTTCGCCCACGTGATCCGCATCAGCAATGCGCTGTTTTTCGATCAGTTCGATGACCAAGTAAAGGAAGTTCATGTAGAATTCAATGCGTCAGAGAAGCGAGAATTGCTCACCCGAGAAATGCCCAACTGGACTTATACGCCATGAAAAAAGCAGAAAAGGTCGAGTTCATTCAGCAGGAATTGCAGCGGCTCTATCCCGAACCGCCGGTACCTTTGGACCACAGCGATCCGTACACGTTGCTCATCGCCGTGCTCTTGAGCGCGCAGTGCACAGACGAGCGGGTAAACCAGGTGACGCCCGCCCTCTTCGCCCTGGCCTCTGATCCCGCTTCCATGGCTCAGTTGGAAGTTCATCAGATCCAGTCCATCATTCGACCTTGTGGGCTTTCTCCGGCCAAATCCAAAAACATCCACCGCCTTTCCGAGTTGCTAATTGAGCGGCACAAGGGAGAAGTTCCGCAGAAATTGGAAGATTTGGAAGCTCTGCCTGGGGTGGGCCACAAAACCGCTTCCGTGGTGATGGCCCAATCGTTCCATGTCCCTTCTTTCCCCGTGGACACGCACATTCACCGGCTCATGTGGCGCTGGGGGCTTTCGAATGGCTCTTCTGTAGAACAAACCGAGCGCGATGCCAAGCGCCTTTTCCCGAAAGAGAACTGGAACAGCCTCCACTTGCAGATCATCTTTTATGCGCGTGAATACAGCCCAGCAAGAGGCTTGGACATTAGCAGGGATTTCCTGCTGCGCCGCTGCGGCAGGCCTGCGGAAATTCGAAAATGGGAAGCCGTTCAAGCCAAGCGCAAGAAATGATCAACTTCCCTTCGCACATTCATCCCGCTGAACGGCTTGGGAAAAAACTACGGCACCTCCTGCAATGGCTCGGATTCGTTTGGCACCACCGAGGCATCCCTCCTGCCATTGTGGTCTATCCGGACGCACCATCCCGCAAGTCAGCCTTGTACCGCATGAGCCACCACCTCAAACTTGAGCTGACCAATCAACCTCGCAAGCGCGCGGCCCTGCACATTCGGTTTGAAGATGCCACCGAAAAGGCCACCCAACGGCCCGCTTGGTGGCCCAGCAATGCCTGGAATGAACGCTGCGATGACATCCGAAAGTCCACCCTCGACCGAGAGCATTTTGAAGTTTTTGGATATGGTTTGGCCCTCGATCCCACCACACATGCAGGGCCCATGTTGGAAAAAGGGGATGACAACGCCTTGCACGATGGCAGAGAACTGCAAGGTCCTCTCTCTCCGGAAGCCCTCCGACCGGGTAAAGTTCATCAACGCATCGTCAACAACCGATCCAGCGACGGGCGACCGTTGGACTTGCGCCTGGTGTTCATCCAAGGTCAATTCCCAACGGTCTACCTGAAGTACAAACCTGAGGACAGCCGATACACCAACGAAACCAGCAGCGTGGAACTTGGGGAGGTCCAATCACATTTTGACCAGGAGGAATGCGCAGCTATTTGCAGCCTCATGAAGAGGTTGCACGTCGACTATGCAGAACTCGATGTACTCCGAGACCGCGATTCTGGGCAGCTTTTCGTAGTGGACGTTAATCCCACTCCTTGGGGGCCTCCTGTTGGTTTGTCACCTGCAGAAGCGCAGCACGCCATCGCCGCTGCCGCAGAAGTCCTTCAGGCTTGCGCAGTGTCGAGCAAATAAGCTCTTAGCGCCTCTAAAGTTGGCTCAACGAGGACGCTCACCTTTTCCTTTTCCACGCAGCCTTTCAAGCTCTCTGGGATTTCCGGTGCAATGCCTGTTGCATCTTCAACCACTGAACCGAATTTTGCAGGATGCGCTGTGGCCACCACGGGACCACCCAATGCCAAGCGCTTTTGCGCCGCCGCAATGCCAATGGCCGTGTGCGGGCAAGCGAGGTAGCCAAATTGGTCATGAATCCGCTTCATCGCCTCCCGGGTCGCTTCATCGTTCGCCTTGAACCCCGCTATGCCATCCTGCAACGCCGGGGTAGAACCACCGAATAATTCACGTAACCTCGGCAGGTTGCTTGGATCGCCGACATCCATCGCATTCGAGAGGGTTGCCACCGTGGGCCGAGGTGCATACACTCCAGTGGTCAGAAGTTCAGGCACTACATCGTTCGCATTGCTTGCGGCCGTGAAACCCCGTGCTGGCATTCCCATCCGATGGGCTAAAACACCGGCAGCTAAATTGCCCAAGTTGCCACTTGGGACCACAAAATGAGCCCCTTCACCGAGAAGGAATGTGGCCCAGGCGTAATACGAAGCCTGAGGAATCCAACGAGCGACGTTGATGGAATTGGCACTCGTCAAGGCGCGCCTATTCCGTAGATCGCTGTCCAAAAAAGCTTCCTTTACCATGCGTTGGCAATCATCAAAATTGCCCTTGACTTCCAAAGCAGTTACGTTGAAGCCCGCAGTGGTCAGTTGCTTTTCCTGAATCTCAGAAATGCGACCACTGGGATACAGTATGACCACGTCCACTCCACTCACGTTCAGAAAACCCTGTGCCACGGCCGACCCGGTATCCCCTGAGGTGGCAACGAGAACCGTCAACCGCTGCTCACTGAACCTCCCCAACAACCTGGACATGGTGCGTGCACCCACATCCTTAAATGCAGCAGTTGGCCCATGAAATAGCTCCAAAACATAGAGTCCTCCCTCCAGCTCAATGAGTTCAATCGGAAAGTTCAAAACGTCTTTCATCAATTCTTGTAATTCACTCATTTCTAAATCTTCAGAAGAGAATGAATGAATTATTTTTGACGCTATGCTCCAACACTCCCCATGGGGGTCTTCGAGCCAAGACGCCTCATCCAACTGCGGAATCGAATCTGGAAAATACAGCCCCCGATCCGGGGCCAACCCTTCAATGACCGCAGCTGAGAATGAACGCCGAAGCGAGGGGGTAGTTAGGCTGTGAAAGTTCATAGCACGTGAGCGCCTTTTGGCGAAATTGAAGTCAAGTGAATGTGAGTTGGAATGCCCGCCTCTGCCAAAACCGTTTGGGCTGCCCAACCAACTTCAGCTGCATCTTCTCGGGAAAAAGACACCCAAAAAGTACTTGGTCCGCTTCCTGAGATGCCACCCGCCCTGGCGCCCGCTCGGATGGCCGATGCTTGCACAGCTGAGAAGCATGGAATCAAGGACGACCGTGAGGGCCCTACCAACAAATCTTCGAGGCAGTAGACCGCACCGACGGCATCGTTGCGGAAGCAGGCCGCGATGAACGATGCAAACCAGCGGGATTGATCAGTGGCCATTTGCAGTGGCACCTGTTCCGGTAAAACCCTGCGCGCATCCGCTGTTCGGATTTCAACTTGGGGATGGACAATGGTCAAGAACAAACCTTCAGGCAGAGGTATCGACACCGGCGCACCCTCTGGAGGGCACACCACAATGCCCCCCATCAAGGCGGGAGCGACGTTGTCCGCGTGGCGTGAACCACTGGCCAAAGACTCCCCATCCAAGGCAAAAGGAAGCAACTCATCAGGCCGCAGGCCACTTTGCAGCAGGGCATCCACTGCAACAACAGCTGCGGCAGCGCTCGCGGCGCTGGAACCAATTCCACTGCCTGGCAAGATGTCTTTGTGAAGCTCCAATTCAATTCCTTGCTTCCCACCTAAGGAACGCAGCAGGGACAAGGCTGCCACCCCAGCCACGTTCGATTCTGCATCCAAGGACAATCCCGGAGCGCCATGAATGGCTTTGATCCGGACTTTACCCGGCTCATCAATGAGACGCGCCACCATGCGCTCACCAGGAGCAGCAAGGGCACAGCCCAAACCGTCAAATCCGACGTTCATGTTCGCCACGGTGGCAGGGGCCCATACACTTACCTCGTTCATGTTGCCAAATTAGCCGTTCAAACCCAAGCGCAGCAAATCGCCAAAGACGCCCGCAGCAGTCACCGCTGCTCCCGCTCCTGCTCCTTGAATCACCAATGGATTCTCGGGATAGCGATCGGTTATAAAAGTGAATTTATTGTCAGTCCCCGCGAGCCTTGCCAAAGGGTGATCGAGCGGCAGCGTTCGAAGCGCTACAGAAGCGCGGCCAGCCTCCCATGTCCCTACGACGCGCAAAACGTGGTGTTCGCCAGCCGCTGCGAGCTTCGCAGACAAGGCCGATTCGCAAGCAGGCAAGGCATTGAAAAACGCATCGACGCTTCCTTCAAACGCCGACGCTGGAAGGAATGGGGTGATCTCCACGTCGCCCAATTCCATGTCTGCGCCTGCGAAGCGAGCGAGGATGAGTACTTTCCGAGCGACATCTACTCCGCCCAAGTCCAAGCGAGGGTCAGGCTCGGTGTAGCCCAATTCTGCTGCCTCCCGAACGGCCTTTTCGAACGTGCAATCCGCACTGAACCGGTTGAAGATGAAATTGAGCGAACCGCTCATGACCGCCTCGATTCGGTGCACACGATCGCCTGTGGCGATCATCTGACGCAAGGTGTCTACTACGGGCAATCCTGCACCGACGTTGGACTCATTGTAAAATCGGGCACCCTTTTTGGTGAGCACGCGCCAATCATCCATGCTTCCTACAGCAGCCACCTTGTTGGAGCAAGCCGCCCCCATTCCACTGCGAATGGCCTCGACGACCATTTCAGCAACGGAATCGCTGGCCGTGTTGTCAACCACAATGGAATTGGGCAAGTCCAGGTCAAGAACAGCTTGGAGCAAATCGCTAGGAGCAGGAGCTGCTGGAGCAGCTTCCAACTGGCTTTGCCAGTCGTTCAATGGGATACCGCTGGGATGGATCAGGGCGCGCCGCGAGTTGGCCAAACCAATGACTCGGAGGTCGAGACCT
>DAISXU010000134.1:0-5940 GCA_036825655.1 Flavobacteriales bacterium
TTTGAAGCAGTTGAGCCCGTTAAAATCACTCCGCTGGAGAAGTTCATTGGGCGGGGAGTCGATGCCAAATACACGGTCATGCGCTACCAAGAGGAGCTCAGCGATGATGAAATGACGCGCATGTACAATTACGCTTCGGCGCAACTGGGAAAAGATTACGATTTGAGATTCGAATGGAGTGAAGAGCGAATTTATTGCTCGGAATTGGTCTTCAAAATCTATGAGAGTGCAGGCATCGAACTTTGTGATAAGCACACCTTCCGAGACTACGATCTATCTTCTGAATCTGCCCGTCGAGCCATTGAGAAGCGGTACAACACGGACATCAATTTAGAAGAAGAGGTGGTAACGCCAGAGGACCTGTTCGAAAGCTCAGCCTTCTACGAAGTCTTCGACAACTACTGAGCCTGCACCTAGCTCGCCACCGGAGCATCTTGTTCGACCCAATCTCCATGGGAGCGGATCAATTCGATTAAGGCATCTACGGCCTCTGCTTCCGGCACATTGCGCTGGACCACTTCCCGTTCCTTGTACAAGGTGATCACACCGGGGCCTGTCCCCACGTAGCCGTAATCGGCATCGGCCATTTCGCCGGGACCGTTGACGATGCAGCCCATGATGCCGATTTTGATGCCTTTCAAATGCGAAGTCACTGACCGGATTTTCGCAGTGGTTTCTTGCAGATCGAAGAGGGTTCTGCCGCAACTGGGACAGCTGATGTACTCGGTTTTTGAAATGCGTGTTCGTGTGGCTTGGAGGGTGCCAAATGCCGTTGAATTCCGAACTTGAAGGGATACTTCATGGGCCTCAAGCCAAACACCGTCGCCCATGCCGTCGAGCAGCAATCCTCCGGTGTCGGTGGATGCGTGCAGTTGGAAGGTCTCTGGATCTGCTAAGTCGTACTTGCGGCGGATGAGAACAGGTGCCTCGCAACTTGCTGCATCCAATGCCCAAAAAGCAGCCCGCATGTCTGCCATGGCATGGTCCGAAGACGACTCCAGCACGAGCACGACCTCTTGAAGCTCTTTCACGCCTTGGACAAATGCGGGATTTGAGCAATCGCTTCGCGTAACACGAATGAAAAGCATCCCGTTTTCCCATTGGGGTAAATCCAAAAAGGTTTTGGCATCCATCAAGGGCACGTGCCGCTCAGCGCCTTCCCAAACGTTCCAATCCTGAATGGCATGCAAGGTGCCAGGAATTTCAAAAGGCAAATTCCGCTCACCGATGTAAACGTATTCGCAAGCAAACTCATCCAAATTCCACTTGTCCAACGGCACGCTGTACCTGTACCCGCAGCCAAAAAGCCGCGCTGGCGTGAGTTCCCCAGCGGACAAATCATGTGCCACGACGGGCACTTGTTTCCCTCCTACGTTGCGCACTTCCAGAGAATTGCGTCGGGTGTAACTGAACGGGTCCCAGTGGCTTGAATCCAAGGGCTCTGCGCCTTCGGGCTTGCGCTCTGCATACCGGGCTACCAATTTTTGAGCGACTGGAATTTCAGCTTCAGGAGCTTCGGTCAATGAAACGCGCACCGTGTCTCCAATGCCATCTTCGAGCAGCGTTCCTATGCCCACTGCGCTTTTGATCCTTCCGTCTTCGCCGTCCCCTGCTTCGGTCACACCCAGATGCAACGGATAGTCCATCCCTTCTTCATCCATGCGCGCGACGAGGAGGCGATAGGCATGCACCATCACCTGCGGATTCGATGACTTCATGCTGATGACGAGGTCATGGTAATCGTGATCCCGGCAGATTCGCAAGAACTCGAGTGCGCTTTCCACCATGCCCTCCGCTGTGTCACCAAACCGACTCATGATGCGGTCGCTCAGCGAACCGTGGTTGGTTCCGATCCGCATGGCCCTGCCGAGCTCCTTGCACTTGGTTACCAATGGTCTGAATTTCAGCCGAATACGTTCCAATTCTGCCGCGTATGATTCATCGGTATAGACCAAATCCTCGAATTTCTTCTTGTCCGCGTAGTTGCCAGGATTGACTCGAATTTTTTCCACATGGTCCGCAGCTACCTCAGCGGCATTCGGTGTGAAGTGGATGTCTGCAACGAGCGGAATGCCTCCATGCCCGAGGCTTGCAAGTTGGGATTTAATCTCTCCGAGTGCTGCTGCCTCCCGCTTGGATGGGGCCGTAATCCGCACCAGTTCGCATCCCGCTTCGATCATCCGAATGGACTGGGCAACCGTTGCCTCCACGTCGAGGGTGTCGGTTGTGGTCATGGACTGCACCCGGATGGGTGCGTCCCCGCCCAGTGTCAAGGACCCGATGCGCACCAAGCGCGATGCGCGCCGCTGGTAATTGAAGCGATCGGGACAGTAAGGTGCATGCTCCATGTTGCGAAATTAGCGGTTGGCTCTTTTGTGCAAACCCTTTCGGCCATTCATTTGTTTCCATACCCATGCGCGGATTCCATTTTCACCAGTTTCGGCCCGATCAAGATGCTCGAACGCCTTTCGAGCGCTTGCTGGAGGTGTTCTTGGAAATCGCTACACACACGGCGGGCGATGTGGACGAAGCAATTGATTGGTTGAGGGAGATCGATCGGCAACACCAGCTCACCACCCCGGACTACACCATCGATGATTTTGTGAATGAGCTCCGCCAACGAGGCTACATCCGGGATGCGGATCGCCCGGGGAGTGGAGGGCGCAGGTTGGGGGCTAAAGGTGAGCAGGGCATTCGCGCACGGGCCTTGGATCAAATTTTTGGCAACCTGAAAAAGGGCACCTCCGGCGGGCACCATTCTCGGCACCGAGGTGCGGGAGAGGAGGCGACAGAGGACAGAAGGCCGTACCAATTTGGCGATCAACTGGACCAAATCGACTTCACAGCTTCCCTGCGCAACGCGCAGATCCAGCACGGCCCGGGTACCTTCAAACTCACCGAGTCGGACTTGGTAGTGGAGGACAGGGAATGGCGCACGGCCACATCCACGGTGCTCATGATTGACCTGTCGCATTCGATGATCCTTTATGGGGAAGACCGAATAACACCTGCCCGCAAAGTGGCCCTGGCCTTGAGTGAGTTGGTGCTTACCCGTTACCCGAAGGACCACTTGGACATCGTGGCCTTTGGCAACGACGCGTGGGAGGTCAACATCGCTGATTTGCCCTACCTCCAAGTGGGCCCCTACCATACGAACACGGCTGCTGGCTTGGAACTAGCGATGGACATCTTGCGCCGCCGGAAAACGCCCAATCGCCAGGTATTTATGATCACCGATGGCAAGCCGACTTGCTTGAACGATCCCAAGGAGCCGACGGGGTATTACAAGAATCCTTCGTGGTTGTTGGATCCCATCATCACGAGCCGTTGTTACAATTTGGCCCGAGCCTGTCGGAAGCTGAACATACCGATCACCACCTTCATGATTGCCAGCGATCCGCAGTTGCAGGAATTCGTAGAGCAGTTCACTGAAGCCAATCAGGGACGCGCATTTTTCACAGGTCTCCAAGGCCTGTCTGATACCATATTCACTGATTTTCAACAGGGCAGGTCCCGAAGAACTCGATAACTGAATGGATTCCATGAAGAACCCAAAACCCCCCATTGCTACGCTTGGTGCGTTGCGTGATTCCGGTTATGTGCCTCGGAGCATCCGCGAGGAGCTGCGCACCAACCTCATTGCCATGTTGGAGCGGAAAGAGCCGTTGTTTCCCGAAGTGGTCGGATACGGCGATACGGTCATTCCGCAGGTGCAGCGGGCGATATTGGCCGGGCACAGCATGAACTTTCTCGGGTTGCGCGGTCAGGCAAAAACGCGCATGGCTCGTGGGTTGACGGACCTGCTCGATGAATGGGTGCCCGTTGTACCGGGAAGTGTGCTGAATGAGGATCCTTTGGCTCCGTTGCTTCGCTCAACGCAGGAGCAACTGAACGATGACCACCCGATTGGATGGATGCATCGGAGCGAGCGCTACGTGGAAAAGCTCGCTACACCGGATGTGAGCGTGGCGGATTTGATTGGTGATGTAGACCCCATCAAAGCGGCGAATTTGGGTTTGGACTACAGCGATGAACGGGTCATTGCCTATGGCCTGATTCCGCGAAGCCACCGGTGCATTTTCGCCATCAATGAATTGCCTGATTTGCAACCCCGCATTCAAGTGGCGCTGTTCAACATCTTGCAGGAGGGCGACATCCAAATCCGCGGTTTTCAAATGCGCATTGCACTGGATCTTCAATTCGTCTTCACGGCGAATCCAGAGGATTACACCAGCCGTGGTGCCATCATCACTCCCTTGAAGGACCGCATCCAATCACAAATCTTGACCCACTACCCACGATCCATCGAAGACTCTCAGTCCATCACGGTTCAAGAGGCTCGGCTGACGCGAGATCAAGGGAACCGGGTGTCTGTTACCCCTTTGGTGGGTGAATTGGTGGAGCGGATCGCGGTTGCGGCCCGGGAGTCGGAATACATCGACGCGCAATCGGGCGTATCGGCTCGCCTTTCCATCACGGCTTATGAGCTGCTGGTTGCAGCAGCAGAGTTGCGCAGTCACCTGACGGGTGATGCCTTCACGTTAACTCGGATTACGGATTTGCTCGGCATCGTGCCGGCCATCACAGGGAAAGTCGAATTGGTCTATGAAGGTGAGCAAGAGGGTCCAGAAGGTGTGGCTGTTCACCTGATGAATCAGGCCATGCGAGCCAAATTCTCTGAGCATTTCCCAGATCCAGAGCTCATCCGCCGTCGAAAAATGGAAGATGTTTACCACGAGGTAACGGAACATTTTGCCCTACATGGATTGGATATGCTGCGCATGGATAGCGATGAAGAATTCAGAACCAAACTCAAAAGTGTGCCCGGATTGGAGGGGTTGGTGAATCGCTACCTTCCCAACATGGAAGGTGAAGAGCGGTGGGGCGCCATGGAATTCGTGTTGCACGGGCTTGCCGCGCATCACTTGTTGGGAAAGGATGTCATCGACGGAGAAGTGAGTTTCTCAGACCTCATGGGTAGCATCTTCAGTGCAGATGAGGACGAAGACGTTTGATTGTTCCTGACCTTGCGGTACCATGGCATCCATTGCACTTGACCAAGATCGGTTCATCGTTCTGTCATCCACGACTCATGGGGACGACAGCAGCATCGTGCGGGTTTTTTCGCGGGCTTTGGGGGTGATCCCAATTTGGGTAAAGATGGGCAAAGCGCGCCGGTCGCGAGGGGAGGCGGCGAAATGGCACGCCTTAGCGCTTTTGGACGCAGGGGGCCTGCAGCGCAAGGGGTCAGAAGGGTTGTTCAGGGTGCGGACCGTGGATCGAGCCGCGCGATTGGATGCCATCACCACGGACGTTCGGAGGGCATCGGTCGCTTTCTTTTTAGCTGAATTTTTGTGGAAGACCTTTCCGGAGGAAGCGGCACATCCTGAGGTGGTTGACTGGACCTGGAAGTGGGTGGAGGTGCTGAATGAAACGGATCGCCCCGCGAGCGTTCATGTGCGCTACTTGGCGGGACTCACGTCGCTGCTGGGTTTGTCCCCGGAATCCCCTCCGCCGACGGATCGGCATGCTTTCAAACTGGAGACCGGAGAATACGAGTTGCATTTGGAAGGCAGTGCAGGTCAATTGAGTCCAGGTGCGACACGCACTTTCTTCGGCCTCGTCCAGGGACAAGACGTGCAGGTAACGGACAGCGAACGAAGGGAGTTGGTGTTGGGTTTGGTTCGCTACATTCAAATCCACCTGAGTGGGGAACGAGAAATCAAGAGTTACGAGGTTTTGGAGGCGATTTTCCAATGACCATTAACATTTTACGGCATAATCATTGATTAGAACTTTGAAATTTCGGTAAGTGAAGCAGGAAGCAAGGCTGGTTTTGGTGGTGTGGTTGTTCCTCTGGATGGGCGCCTGTTGGGGACAAGCGCAGCAACCTGTGGCTCCTGCGATGGCCGAGAGGCCTATACAAATTACGGATTCTGA
>DAISXU010000135.1:0-5923 GCA_036825655.1 Flavobacteriales bacterium
ATTTGTAAATAGCCCTACCGAAGTGATCGTACCCGACCAGCCGGTGGAGTTTGTCAACCTTTCGGATGATGCGTCCGTTGAATTCCTTTGGAACTTTGGCGATGGCCAGGTGAGTACAGAAGCGGATCCAATCCATTTCTATACAGAACCCGGAATCTACGATGTGACGCTGACCGCGAACAACGCTTTCAACTGCCCAACCTCTTATACATTGGAGCATGCAGTAGAAGCAACAACCGGCGGATTCATGGAGTTTCCGACTGCATTCACGCCCATCAACGGCGGCGGAAACGGCGGTGGATACGACCCTGCAGCCCTCGACAATGACATCTTCCACCCTCATCACACTGGAATTGTTGACTATGAGCTCATCATCTTCAACAAGTGGGGAGAGTTGATCTTCCGATCGACCGATGTTTATGTGGGTTGGGACGGATACTACCAAGGGATTTTGGCACGACAAGACGTCTATGCTTGGAAAGCCACAGCCCAGTTTAGCAATGGTCACCGCGTAACCAAAGCAGGTGATGTAACCCTGATCGTTCAGTAAAAAAAATCGAACCATGACATTTCAATTGATATCTCCTCGCGCCATGAAAGCGTTTAACATCATTGGTCTTTTGACCTTCACCCTTTTGACAAGTCAAGGCTTGGCACAAGATCTGCGATTCACGCAATCCAATGCCATTCCAACGATTGTAAATCCTGCCTTTGCTGGTTCTTCGGACGACGCACGTGTCTCCAGCGTTTACCGGAACCAATGGGCTTCCATGCCGGGTTCGTATGTCGCTATGCACGTCGCACACGACTGGTACAACCGGAATTTGAACAGTGGCTTTGGCATCTTATTCAGCAACGAAGAAGCAGGTGCCGGCGGCCTAAAAACCACGCGAATTGCTGGACAATACGCCTACGAAGTGCCGCTTGGAAACGGATGGCGCTTGCGACCTGCATTGCAGGCCGGTTTGGCTTCGCGTTCGATCCAAATGCAAGATTTGACTTTCGGAGATCAATTGATTCGAGGCCCACAAGTCTCTTCCATTGAAGACCGTCCAAGCGTTGCTCAGCACTACTTTGATTTTGCGACGGGAATGCTGTTGACCGGACAATTCACCTGGTTGGGATTCTCCTTTGATCACTTGAATAATCCGAACGAAAGCCTAAATCCAATGTTCATTGACCCGATGGATGTCAAAGCCTCGGTTCATGGAGGGTTCCGAATGCCTCTCGTGGATCACATGCACAAGAAACACCACGGTGATTTGGTGGTCGCGTTCAATTACATGGCGCAAGGACCGTTTAACCAAATGGACTTGGGCGTGTATTACGACACTAAGCCGTTGAGCTTCGGATTGTGGTACCAAGGATTGCCTTTTGGGCACACCATTGAGGGCGGAGCCGACGTGGACGCAGTGAGCGTAATCCTCGGTTATGGACAAGAGAACTGGAAGGTGGGTTACAGCTATGACATGACCTTGAGTACTTTGGGCTTGTCCACAACGGGTGGAAGCCATGAAATCGTATTGAGTTACAACTGGCGAACGCAACAGCGCAGTCGGCCGAAGTCGCCGCGTTACTTGCCTTGCCCCGTTTTCTGATAGTTAAGCGGATCAGAATTCACAAGGTAAGCCCGGTTGTTTCAGTTGATCACATCAATTGAAGCAGTCGGGCTTGCTTCGTTTCAGTGGGCTCCTAATTGATTGACTTCTGGTTGCAGCTCAACCCCAAATTTGTGCTGTACATCGGCAACGATGTCGAGGGCCAATTGCCAAATTTCCTGACCTGTGGCTCCTCCATAATTGACCAAAACCAAAGCCTGTCGGTCATGTACCCCGCAATCTCCGCGTCGGTAACCTTTCCAGCCTGCTTGCTCAATCAACCAACCCGCAGCCAATTTGTAAGATCCATCTTCGAGGGCGTAATGAACAACCTCGGGGGTCTTTGACATCACAGATCGAAATGCCGGAGCTTCGAGGATGGGGTTTTTAAAAAAACTCCCAGCGTTGCCCAATACTGCCGGATCAGGCAATTTAGATCTTCGAATCCGCATGACAGCCTCGGCAACATCTTTGTGGGTAATATCAGGAGAAGAGAGGTGCTTTAATTCCGATTGAATTGCACCGTAATCCGTGTGCAAAGGCGCGTTGCGCTCCAGTGCAAATGCGACGCGAACAATGATCCATTGGTCCCTAGCACTTCGCTTGAAAATGCTCTCTCGATAACCGAATTCACAGGTTGCATGGTCGAATCGGCGAAGCCCTCCTGTATCCCGATGAATCGCTTCGAGCCACGCAAATCGGTCTTTCAGTTCAACGCCGTACGCGCCAATGTTTTGCATGGGAGATGCTCCAACCGAACCGGGAATCAGGGCCAAATTTTCGAGTCCATTCCATCCTTCGTTCACAGCGTGCAACACCCACGCATGCCACGATTCCCCCGCGCCAACAACAACTTCTATGTGATTGCCATCATCGCTAAGGACCTCGATCCCCTTGATGTTCATCTCAATGGTCAAACCCGCCCAATCCGAGTGCATCAGCACATTCGAGCCACCTCCTAATATCAAGGGTTCCCAGTTCTTTTCAGCAGACATCAACAGCGCCTCGCGCACCTCCTCATCTGAATGCACCAGGGCGTGGCGCTTCGTGGCCGCGGGCACACCGAATGTTGTCCGTTCTTGGAGTGCTACGTCCGCAGTAACATTCAGATTCCGATGCAGATCTTCTGCAACAAAACGTCCCAGCTGGCTGGACGCACCTCGGACTTCCCGGGTCTGAAGGAGCTCCAAAAACCCTTCCCGCGAGATGGCCCGGGCATGTCCCGTTTCATTCTGCAATTCTTGCAGCCAAACAAACCTCGGATAATCCGTGGCCACATGGGCATGAGGCATCCATTGCTTCAATCCGAGGGGCTGAAATTCAACGGCGTGACGTGGCCCTTCAATCACATAAAGCGTTTCCGCCCCTTCCAATACCCGATATTGGGGAAATTCCATCATCATTTTCACGAGCAAGTTCGCATGTATCGAGGAAACAAACGCGTACGATTGGCGTTGTATTTTTGAACAAGTATTATTCCTTCATGGCTTCCTCTGAAAACGCATCTTCACCCAAAGGGCATCTCTCCGTCGAACAAGGCCGTTCTTCGGCAGAACAAGGGCAATGGGTCAGTGCCCTGATCGCTTATGACAATGCGCTGAACGAATCAGACCATTGGAATTCCATCCCCGATTTCCTCAACGACCGAGCCGTAGCGCTTTTTCACAACGACCGAGCGCATGACGCCATTGAAGTCCTCACCCAAGCCATCAACTTGCAGCCCGGTTATGGTTATCGGTTCGCCGCACGGGGCTGGATGCGGCAAGCCCTAAAGGATGTTAGCGGTGCCATTGCGGATTATGAGAAAGCATTGGAACTCGACCCGGACGATGCCATTACCCAAAATAACCTCGGACTTTTGGAAGAACAATTGGGCCGCATGGAGTCTGCGAAGCAGCGGTTTGCGGCCGCTGACCAGCTCGATCAAGTGCTGACCGAGAATCAAATTCCATTGCAAACGAATGCCACACCAGAGTCACAGCCAAACAGTGCCGTGGACAAGGCACCAACCCCAAAGCACAAGGTGCAGAACAAAAACTCGGCGTGGTCTGAAGTCTCAAAAGCGGTGACCACTTCCAAAGGCCGCAGGGAATTCATTGATTTCATTCGCAATGGCTTTAAATTGAACCGTTCAAATAGCCCCGATTGACCCCAACCTCCGCTCCACTGCACTTTTTAAAGCGAACCGCTCAGTTGGTTCTGGCTCATGAACAACCCACTCAGTGCTTGGTCATTGTTCCAAGCTCCAGAGCAGCGCGCAAATTGGAGCGGACCCTTGCAGGCATGATGAATGAAGGCGGATGGCTCCCGCAAGTCAAAACACTCAGTGACGTGCTGCGAGAAAGCACGAGCATGAGCACGCTAGACCCACTCGCCGCTCAGGCCGAATTGTTTTCTTGCTGGAGAGCACTGCACATCCATGAAGACCATGGAGGATCTGCCGATCCACGTTCGTTTCAATCGTTCATGCCGTGGGGACGCATTGCACTCCGCGACTTCAATGAAATTGATCAACACCTGTTGGATGCGCCAAATGTTTTCCAGAACCTCTGTGACATTGAGGGCATCGAAGATTGGAGTTTTGCGGACGAAAAATCATTGGGCCAAGCACAGCGTTCTTTTTTGAAACAGTACCTGCAATTGGGACCGCTGTATGAAGCATTTCAGCGTAGGCTCTTGAAGCATGGTCTGGGCTATGCCGGACTCATTGCTCGAACCGCAGCCGAAAAGCAAACCGCTCTCCCATACGCCCATGTATTTGTCGCCGGGCTGAGTGCCTTGACACCCGCTGAGCGAAAATTCCTGCGGCAATTTGAAACGAAAAACCTTTTGACTTGGGTCTGGGATGGTGACGAGAGTTATGTGCATTCCAAGGAAATTGAGGCAGGACTTTTCATCCGCGAGCAAGGCGGATGGGGAGCTCCCAACACACCGAATGCGTTGTCCAACCGATTGGCCCAAAGTCCTCCTACCATTCACCGGGTTGCATGCAGCAGCTCAGTCATGGAATGCCAATATGTCCGGGAGGTCTTGGAGTCCATTCATCCGGAAGAATGGAGCAAGACGGCTGTGATTCTACCCGATGGAGCGCAGCTCCCTTTGCTTTTGCAATCGCTCCCCACAGGGATGCAAACTGCCTACAATGTGACCATGGGACTGTCCTGGAATGACACTCCTGCGCATTCATTCTTGTTCTGCATTCGCGCGATGGTTCAAAAATCAACGACTGCATGGCATTTCAGTGATTTGCAGCAGCTTTTCAGTGAATCCATCACCCGGCAAGCGCTCGGAGCCCATGCGCTCCAAATAGATGGAGCAAATGTGCTGCAAGCCGCAACCAAGAATAAGTGGGCATGGATCAATGCGGAGCGATTGAAGGAACACTCGGATGGAACGCTTGCGAGGTTTTGCGACGACCTCAGGCAGTTGCGCACCTCCGATGCGACGGGGCTGCTTGACGCATTGAATCACTGGTCCCTCGGTCTCGCCGGTGCCCTCGAAAATAATGATCACTCCGATCCTTGGAGCTTGGTAGGCTGGGAGCGCGTGACGCGTGCCGTAGGTCTGTTAATCCGCTTTCAAGCAGAGTTTGATTTATTGGAAAGCGCCAATGATGTTTGGTCCATGTTGTTTTCCAGCCTCGCCACGAGCCGGATTGATCTGCTCGGAGAACCTGAAGAAGGCCTCCAAATCATGGGACTCATCGAAAGCCGAGCGCTCGACTTTGAACGGGTGATCTTATTGGATTGCAACGAAGGAAACCTCCCCAAAACCAGTGTCCCGGATAGTTTCATCCCATTTGATCTGCGCGCAATCTGGAAACTTCCCAACCGCCATCAGAAAGAAGCAATCTACGCGTACTACACCTATCGGCTGATGAACCAAGCCAATGAGTTGCATATGGTGTACCGGGCTGAGGATGAATCCGCTGAAAAAAGTCGGTATTTGTTGCAAATTGAACGTGCCTTTCGGCCGAACGGAAAGGACTTGCTTCCCCTGAAAAAAACAGCGGTCTATGCGCCATTGCCCGACCCTCGACCCGAGATTGCCCCGGTGGAATGGGACGACTTTGCACGCGGTCGATTGCACGAATGGGCACAACGGGGCATCAGTCCATCCGCTATGAACTCATTCATGACCTGCAAGCGGAATTTCTATTATCAGTACATCTTGAGGCTGAGCGAGCCCCGTGAATTCACGGAAGAAATGAATTCTGGCACCTTTGGAACCATCGTCCACCAAGTCCTGGAGGACGGGCTAACCGAAATGATTGACCGCCCCTTGACGCGTGAGCTTCTGCTTCACTTCAAGGGGCGGTCAATCAT
>DAISXU010000136.1:0-5898 GCA_036825655.1 Flavobacteriales bacterium
CATAGATGGAGCTCAAGAAGTCCGTTGAGTTGACCATGTCGATGTAGAACCGGTAAGTGATCGATCCGGGTATGCCATCGACGGCATGTTCCTCAATCGTCATGGTGTATGACGTGGATTGATCTAGGTTGGCAACAGGGGCTTCCAAGGGCTTTGAAGCTGTTGAAAGGCTCGGCATTAGGCATGCAAGAGCGGTGGAGAGGAGCCCAGCAAAGAGGCTCCAAGTGGAGTTGGTTTTACAATGCATCATTCAAGCGTTGTGGCTTCTTCAAAACTAACCCTTAAGGGGTAAAATGTAAACAGTAGCTTGTGAATTATTTTGGACGCCTACTTAAGTGGTTGATAACCTATGTTTTACGTGTGTTAAGATTCGATTGAAGGTGAATTATTTACCTTGAGGTCTGAAAAATGGCCGATGAAACTAGCACTTGGTGTTGATCACTAATTCAAATTAAACTTGTATTATACGCCTTTTATCGAAAATCGAGTGCAGGTTTTAAGTCCTGTTGCCGTGTGCTTTGCAGCGCGGGTAACTCCCGATTTGGCATAGAAAAATCACCCACCAGTGGAACCTTTTCTTTCGCTGCTGTGATGGGCAGAAAAGTGGAGCAATGCAAGTGAGCAAAGCCATGAGAGCTGCTGGTTTTTGGTCCGCCAAACAGAATTCAAACAAGCATTGAAATGCGCTTTGAGCCCAAATGCGAATGCCCTGGGTCAGGATGCTTTGATGCCATGCCTTTCAGGGATGGATTAAATCACTCACAAGCTCCACCAAATACTGAAAGGAAGATGAGCAAATCACTGGTAGCGACGAGTCCATCGAGGTTGAGATCGCCAATGCAATTGTTCGTGATGAAGGTGCATGAGCCATCGTCATTGGTTGCCATTGCATCAAAGTTGGAGGCAGACTCATACGTGCACCCCAGTTGTATGCACGACACAAACTCACAACTCCCATCATCAACTGTTGCGCCAGAGGTGTAATTGCAAGCTGCGGGGTAGCTGCATCCTATAATTTCTTCCAACGGTTCTTCCTCGCCATCGCAGATCCCGTTTTCATTCAGGTCAGGACAAGAAGTTCCGCTGCATGCTGCATCGCTTGTGTGCAAGCCAAGGCTGCTCCAATCATCACTTTCCAAAACGATCCATTCCGAATCGGAGCTATTTGTTCCTGCGCTCGCCATCCAATTGCCAGCATTGCCTTCCGAAACTTCAGCTTTGCGAACCAGCGTGTGATTTGCCGTTGCTTGAGCTTCACCTGCTACGTCCCAGCCAGTGCCCGGATCACCATTCCAATCGCCAACCATGTCGATGACGGTGTAGCTCGAAGGGTCGCCTTGCAGCAGTCCGAATCCATCATCGCCGTTGCTCAAACTCCCTGATGTCATATCCGCACCCGCCAAAATCG
Organism: Flavobacteriales bacterium; assembly: GCA_036825655.1. GTDB lineage: Bacteria > Bacteroidota > Bacteroidia > Flavobacteriales_D > Sanyastnellaceae > JALQTD01. The sequence continues at coordinate 1,409 of DAISXU010000136.1, forward strand.
TCGGGTCTGCACTCGTGTGAGCGATTACAAAGGTTTGTCCTGCTGCAATGCTTGTTCCTGCCGGGAAATTGATCCAGGATTCAAACATGCCGGGGACATCCGGTGCATTGTTGACATAGCCCAAACCATACCCATCGAGCAAAATTGGTTCTGGTGTTGGGTTGAATATCTCCAGGTACTTGTTGTTCGAACTTCCTTCAGCTGCTTCGCTGAAGAACAACGTACAATCAACGGTCGGATTCCCATCGCAATCAAAACCACTCGGGGGGAACACACAAGATCCATCGCTCGAATTTGCATCAGGATTGTAGTTGCATGCGAAAGGCTGCGTGCAGCCCAGAATCAAATCGCCATCGTACATCCATGCATTGAAGACCCATTCGGGATGGTCGACGAAAAAATTTCGATTCCCCTGGACGGCTTCAATGCGGTCGTTGCGGGTCGCTTCAAAGGCGTCCACAGGGTCATTTAAATGCCACGAATAGAGCATGTCGGTCGAGCCAAGCGCTTCGATGGATCCCGCTTCGGTAGGGTAAACACAATAAAAGTAGAAGACCATGCGGGCCAAATCACCCTTCATCGATTCCCGCGGTTCCCAAATGCTGCCTGATCGCTCGGACCAGTCGTCGGCATTCGTGGGGATTGCACCTTGGGTCACGTAATTCCCGGAAGCGTCCACTCCGTACCACTGTGCCGTTGCATCCGTGACCTCTCCGTATGCTCCGTTGCCCCGAGCAGAATTGGCACTGCCATGGGCCGGCTGCAAGTTGAACAAGTCGCTTTTCATGGGAGAAATTCCGCCAAAAAAACTCTGAGGGATGATGTGTTCGGCGTTGATGGGGTTTAAATAGGTAGTGACTTCAGCGCCTTGGGTGAACCCCGTGTAAACGCCATGGATAAGTCCGCCTTGTTCATCGGTATAGGAGAACATCTGCGTGCGGGCACCGTTGTATCCCAAATCGTCGAAAGATCCCATGTACCAATTGGTTCGCAGCCAATCGCGCAAGTCTTCCAAGAACAAATTATCAGGTGCAGTGGGTTGTGCAGAAGCCAGCAAAGGCATGGCTGCAAGGAAAATGGCCACAATCCGCCAGGGTTGGAAGATGCACTTGATCATGTTGGGGAAGATTTGGATTAGAAAAATACAACCAAAAACGAGCCAAATGGACGCTATTCTCGGATGAAGTTCAATTCGGTGAAGTCAAAATCCGGATTTTCAACGACAATTTGCAGTGCTGAAGGCTGCCCCGACTCATTCAATAGAAAGGTGGCGGTTCCTTCTGGTAGCATCATTTTCGTGCTCCATGTCAACTTGAAAGTGTTGAAATGCCAGGGTGACAGTTGCCCTTGAAAAAGTGGCGTGTGCGTGAAGTCGATGGCCAATGCATCGCCTTCGAGTCGAATTTCAACGTCGCCGTACATGATGTCCCTGTACGTGCCAACGTATGCTGACAATGGGTGAGAGGGCGGGGCATTCTCCAAACGTTCAGGCAACGGAGATTCACCCCCTGCTTCATCAGCCAATTGGTATTCCAGTAGCAATGGGACGAGCGCAGTAGGATGTTTTGAGCCCAGCATCGTGGTGATGGCGTCGAAGCCCCATGCCCAAGGAAGCGAGTTGTTGTTGTTGGTGAGAACGATGATGCCCAAATCAAGTTCGGGAACCAAAACTTGACGGGAAATCATGCCGTCGTACCCACCACTGTGAGCCACGATTTGGTATCCTTCTAAGTCGTACAACTCCCAACCCAACCCGTAGCCACGAAAGTGCACGCTGGGGATGTTCGCGTTCCACCAAGGAGACACGGGTTGAGCCGTGTGCAAAGTCCACATTTCACGGGTGCGGCGTTCATTCCAAAGGCGCTCGTCTGTGCGAGCAATCCGGCCACTGTCCATGGTCACGATCATCCACTGCGCCATGTCATGGGCAGAAGAAATCAGGGATCCTGCAGGGGCGACGTTGTCCCAGTTCACCCAATCGATGGGCTCGTTGACGCCATTTTTCCAGTTGTGTGGGGAAGCAACATTGTCTCGGTCTTTCAGGGATTGAGTGGACAAAATGGACCGGTTCATTTCAAGCGGCGTGAGCAGGCGGTTTTGCACCAAATCGAACCAGCTTTCTCCGGTTACTTCTTCAGCAACAGATCCAGCGGCCATGTACATGAGGTTGGAGTACCCAAACTGAGTGCGAAATCCTGAAGTAGGCTCTAGGTGCTTCATGGCGCGCAAGACATAATCCCGTGAATGATCCGTGCCATACCACAACAAGTCCCCGGAGAATGTAGCAAGTCCTGTGCGATGACAAAGCAAATCCCGGACGCGCATCTCTTCACTGACATATGGGTCATACAAGGTGAACCAAGGCAGGTATTGCCTTACGCGATCATCCCAATTCAACTTGCCTTCATCCACCAGCTGTGCCAAAATCGTGGCGGTGAACGCTTTGGTGTTCGAGGCAACAGCAAACAAGGTGTTCTCGTTCGCCAACTCTCCTGTCGACGCGTTGGCCAACCCATAGCCCTTTGCAAAAACGACTTCACCTTCATGAACCACCGCAATTCCCAGGGCGGGGATGTGGTAGTCATGAATGCTCTGCTCGAATGCTTTGTCCAGGCCATTCAAAGCTTTTAAAACGGTTTTTGCTGGCAGCTGAGCGGTTGCAAGTGTGCACGATAGAAGGCCGATAAATAAGAAGCTGATGCGGTTCATGGCAGGTTGGTTAACGAATCAAAAGTAAGGCTTCTAGTTCCGAGTTATCTTTGCTTCATGGGGATTGAGAAATTAAGAGTAGGTCAACGCGTTCGCTTTTTGGACGATGTAGGGGAGGGCACGGTAACTGCCATCCTCTCGTTAACAGAGGCCATGGTCGAAGATGATTCAGGGTTTGAAGTACCTCACCCCATCGCTTCCCTTGTCGCCTTGGTGAATCAAGACGAGGCCCAGTCTTACCAGCGGCACTTGCCATCTGTTTCGGCCATTCTCCAGCAGGAGGTTGATCCCCAAAAGCAGCGAGCTCTGGAGCGTTCGTTCAAAACTCGGTATGAGCAGGCTGCTTCGAGTTGGGGGAGTTCATCTGCGGTGGAAGTGGACCTCCACGCACATGAATTGGTTGATACCACTTCGGGCTTGGATGCTGCGACCATATTGGAGTTGCAATTGGCTCACTTTGAGCGGATGTTGCGTGTGGCGATTGAGCAGCGTACTCCCCGTATTGTGTTCATTCACGGGGTAGGCCAAGGGGTGTTGAAGCATGAGATTTGGCAACGAGTCGATCGGTATTACCCAGAGTGCACCTGCCGGTATGCAGACCCACATCGATTCGGTTCAGGCGCAACAGAAATCACGATTTCTTCCAGCCGAGGGGGGCAGCGTTAAAGATTTCGTTCTCGGACGACATCCATGATGGTCCGGTTGGGGTCATAAATGAGCACGCCGGACAAAGGTATCGTCACCTGATTTTCCATTCGTGACTGCATGGCCCAATGAGCCCCAGTCGCTCCAGAGAATTGGACCGGGAAAGATTTGCCAGGCAAGGGAAGGAGTGGCCTCGCAGCCAGCCCGAGGGTTTGATGCCAATCGGCAATGAGCCGTGCCTGTGCTGAAGGGACACCTCCGATGCACCAAATGGAATCCAATTCGGACTCAAAGACCCTGAATCGAACCCCTTCGCTTAGCCCTTCCTCACGAGTAGGCTCCCATCCTTCCTCTTGGAGGTTGTTCATCGGCCAATGGATCATGGCTCCTCTGTTTAAGTCTAAATCGACGGAGTAAAGCGGGAGGGTAGGCGATAACCTCAAGATCCATTCTGCCGGGTTGAGTGTATCGGGATTCCATGCCCAACTCGAATCTGCCCAACAGAGCCTCCCTGTTGCTTCACCTATTGCGACCCAAGCTGTGAAATCCAAAATCGCAGAGTCCACAGGTGCTGGGACCAGCAGCATGGAATTCAACTCTTCCAAAGCTGGAGTTTGGGCTGCAAGTAGACTGCAACAAGAAGTGAAAGCGATCAACCAAGCCTGTTTCATGCTTCGAAGTTAACGCCATTCATTGGCCCCGCCTTCTTCTCGCGTTAGGTGGTGCGATGTAGGGGGCATTGAGTTTGGGGTCTGAGACCTCCACGTCGGGTGCGTAGAGCCAATTTCCCTTTTCCCAAATCAAGGCGTCATAGGACATGTCGGGTCCATAAAAAGCCGTAGACCCTTGAAGGTGAGGCTCAAAAGGGCTCAAGTGATCCATCACGATTCGTTCCTTTGAAGGTTCGTAGCGCAAGGCCACGTTGGCATCGTCGGCGTATTCCAAAACGACTCGGTTCATGAGGCCGTTTTGGCCAACAATGTTCCGGTTTCCAAGCCGCACTCTTCCGCGATTCAAATCAATGGGTTCAATGAGTTTGCGCGTAACCAGAGCATCTGCGCCATCCCACCCCAGCAAGGTGTAGTAAGGTTTCCTTCGGTGATGATTCAAGATGACTTCATAGTAGATGGCGCCTG
>DAISXU010000137.1:0-5885 GCA_036825655.1 Flavobacteriales bacterium
GGCCTTGTTAGGAGGTTACCTGACGGATGGATCAGATCACCATCAAAGATGGTGGGCGAACTTGTTGGTGAATGGGTTCTTTTGGTTCTCGATCTCCCTGGCAGCGTTGTTTTTCTATGCACTGAACTATGCGGTTGAGGCTGCTTGGTCTGCAATCCTGAAGCGCATTTGGGAGGCCATTTTCAAGTTTTTACCCATCGGAGCGGGAGTCATTGTGTTCATTCTGCTCGCAGGCCAATTCCATGCGCACCACCTCTATCACTGGATGGATGCCAGCCTTTATCATGAGTACATGGTAGTGGATGGGGATCACGTGAGCTATGTGGACGTGATGGAGGCGGGTGCAGTCGCGAATCCCAATTACGACCACCTGATTGCCCACAAAGGGGCCTACTTCGCGCCAGCGTTCTATTGGTTCCGCACCATTGCCTACATCGCGACTTTCTTGATTTTTGCGACGTTGTTTCGTCGCTGGTCGCGCGAAGAGGATGCTGCGCCGAGTTTGGACTTGCACTACAAGCAATTCCGTCGCAGTGCGCTCTTCCTGGTATTCTTCGCTGTCTTCAGTTCGACCTTATCATGGGATTGGTTGATGTCGATTGATGCGCACTGGTTTTCGACGCTTTATGGATGGTATGTCTTCTCGGGCATGTGGGTAAGCCTGTTGATTTTCGCCAATGTCCTGTTGATTTGGTTGCGATCAAAAGGACACTTCCAGGAGGTCAACTCAAGCCACATGCACGACATCAGCAAATGGATGTTTGCCATCTCGATGTTGTGGAGCTACCTCTGGGTCAGCCAGTTCTTGTTGATCTGGTATTCCAATATCCCTGAGGAAGTGACCTATTACACACAGCGCTTCTTCACGGACTACAAGTGGCCATTTGTCATCACCTTCTTCGTGAACTTCGCGGTGCCTTTCTACATGCTCGTAGCGCGAGATGCCAAGCGGAACGTTAAATTTGTACTGCCGGTCGCCTTCTTGATTTTCATTGGCCACTTTGCTGATGTGTATTTAATGGTGATTCCGGGAACCATGTTTGACCACAATGTGTTTGGTTTATTCGAGGTGGGATTGTTCCTCGGGTTTTTGGGGTTGTTTATGAATCGGGTTTTGAACGCCCTGTCGAAAGCACCTTTGATTCCTGTGAACCATCCCATGCTTCAAGAGTCGAAGGATTTGCACCACTGATAAGGAAAGAATAGCATTCTCATGAAACTCCTCATTCTATTGGTCGTTGTCATCGGGTTGGTTGCCATTGTGCAATTGGCCAAGGTGTACCAGTTGACCTCCTCCCTCCGCGCACGCCGAGAGGAAGACATTTCAGAAGCAGATAATCGCTTAAACGGAGGCTTGTTCCTGGCGTTTATGGTGGTTTTCTATGCTGCTTGTGCCTACTTGGTAATCCGCTACGGCGACTATGCCTTGCCTTCCGCCTCAGCGCATGGAGAGTCCGTGGATCAGTTGATGAACTTCAACATGGCGATCATCTTTGCTGTGTTCTTCTTGGTGAATACCTTGTTGTTCTGGTTTTCGGCGAAGTATTACTACCGAGCAGACCGAAAGGCGATGTTCTTCGCTCACGATAACCGTTTGGAGCTCGTTTGGACGGTCATTCCCTCGGTGGTTTTGGCCATTCTCATTGCATACGGTCTCGCAACCTGGAATGAAATGACAGGAGAAGCTTCTGAGGACGCTTTGCGCGTTGAAGTGTATTCAAAGCAATTCGATTGGACGGTGCGCTATCCTGGTTCAGATGAGGAGTTTGGTCTGTCCAACTACAACCTCATTACGCCGACGAATCCACTTGGAATTGTAACAGCTGAAGGGTTGACGGCTTCGATGGAGGAAATTGAATCGTCCATTGCCAAGTTGGAGAATGAACTCACGCATGAACGGGGGCATCTATTGTCAGAACAAGCTCACCTCCAGTCCATGTTGCATGGTCACGATTCCCATGCGGATCACTCGGGTCATGCGGATCACTCAGGTCATGGAGACCAGGAGGAGCACACTGATCATGGGGCTCACGGGGTTGATCAAGCGGCCGTGGAGGCCCGCCTTCATGAGATTGAAACCTTGTTGGCGGATGAAGCGAATTTGACCATCTTGACGGATGCGGTGTACGAGACAAAAGAGGATAAGCTCAACCGACTCAAGCGCCACCGTCAGCGTCTTCTTGAAATCACGGAATTCAGCTACGATGAGGGCCTGAGTGCTTGGACTGCTGGAAACGATGACCAAATCGTGAAAGGTGAATTCCACTTGCCAGTGGGACGAGAAGTTGAAATGATTTTCCGTTCTCGGGACGTCATTCACTCTGCCTACATGCCGCATTTCCGTGCGCAAATGAACACGGTTCCAGGTGTGCCAACGCGTTTTAAAATGACTCCTACAATCACCACCGATAGCATGCGCTACATCACGGGTGATGAGAATTTCGACTACGTTTTACTCTGCAATAAAGTTTGTGGTGCGGCGCACTTCAACATGCAAATGAAAATTGTAGTGGAAACGGAGGAGGAGTATGAATTGTGGATCAAGGAACAAAAAGAGTACTTGGTGAAGGAAGAGGCGGAAGAGGCGCCAATGGAGCAAGCTTCAGAAGAGACTGAAGCTGGAGAGGGAAACACTGAATTAATCACGGCATCGTTGTAATCATGGCTGATCACGCACACCACCACGAGGAAAGCTTCATCTCGAAGTTCGTATTCTCACAGGACCACAAAATGATTTCGAAGCAGTTCTTGGTCACGGCCATCGTGATGGGAATTGTAGCGGTCATGTTATCCGTTTTCTTTAGGCTCCAATTGGGATGGCCTGGGCAAAGCTTTGCCATCTTGGAGACTTTCCTAGGAAAGTGGGCACCTGATGGTGTTTTGGATCGGAATGCCTACTTGGCACTGGTGACCATCCACGGAACCATCATGGTCTTCTTTGTTTTGACCGGCGGGCTTTCGGGAACCTTCTCGAACCTACTCATTCCATTGCAAATTGGTGCAAGGGACATGGCGAGTGGTTTCTTGAATATGCTCAGTTACTGGTTCTTCTTCGTTTCCAGTGTAATCATGATATTCTCCCTCTTTGTTGAGGGAGGTGCAGCATCGGGTGGATGGACGGTGTACCCTCCTTTGAGCGCGCTTCCTCAGGCCATGCCTGGGTCAGGGATGGGCATGACGTTGTGGCTCATTTCGATGGTGTTGTTCGTGGTTTCGTCGCTCTTGGGTGGTTTGAACTACATCGTAACGATCATCAATTTGCGCACGAAGGGCATGAAGATGACTCGGCTTCCCTTGACCATTTGGGCCTTTTTCATCACGGCGGTTCTGGGGGTCTTGAGCTTCCCTGTTTTGGTTTCTGCTGTTGTGCTGCTGTTGATGGATCGGACCATGGGAACTGCGTTCTACTTGAGCGACATTTTCATTGGAGGTGAGGCGTTGGACGTTACAGGAGGTAGCCCAATTCTCTACCAGCACTTGTTCTGGTTCTTGGGACACCCGGAGGTTTACATCGTTTTGCTTCCAGCGCTTGGTATCAGTTCTGAAGTGATTGCTACGAACTCACGCAAGCCCATTTTTGGTTACAAAGCCATGGTAGGATCCATCCTCGGAATTGGATTCTTGAGCTTCATTGTTTGGGGACACCACATGTTTGTGACGGGCATGAATCCATTCATCGGAAGTGTATTCGTTTTCACAACCTTGTTGATTGCTATTCCCTCTGCGGTGAAGGCATTCAACTACTTGACCACCTTGTGGAAAGGTAACTTGCGATTCACACCTGCTATGCTGTTCAGTGTCGGTTTGGTTTCGACTTTCGTCACGGGAGGTCTCACAGGGATCATTTTGGCTGACTCTGCGTTGGATGTCTCTGTGCACGACACCTATTTCGTAGTAGCGCACTTCCACATCGTGATGGGAATGTCTGCCATTTTCGGAATGTTGGCGGGGATCTACCATTGGTTCCCCAAGATGTTTGGTCGGATGATGAACACGAAGTTGGGTTTTGTCCATTTCTGGATCACTTTGATTTGTGGGTATGGGGTTTTCTTCCCCATGCACTTCGTCGGCATTGCGGGTGCGCCGCGTCGTTACTATGATTACTCGGAGTTCGAATTTTTGGACTTTGTTATGGACTTGCAACCGGTGATTTCGGTCTTTGCGATTGTGGGGGCATTAGGTCAGTTGTTCTTCTTGTTCAACTTCTTCCACAGCATCTTCCGAGGCCAGGTAGCGGTCGAGAATCCATGGCGTTCGAATACGTTGGAGTGGACCACTCCAGTGAAGCACGTTCACGGCAATTGGCCAGGGGCATTGCCTGAAGTTCATCGGTGGGCTTATGATTACTCCAATCCTGCACACGAAGAAGACTTCGTTTCTCAGATCACGCCGGCTCTGCCGGGCGAAGAAATTCATTGATTCGGCATCCGAATCGAATAGCAAGCCTCGGCACTCCGCCGAGGCTTGTTTGTTTTTAAAGGATTCTCCAGTCGGCATTCATTCGAGTTGATTCCCCTGCGTATCTTGGTGCCATGAGCCACGAGGACTTTGATTTGAGGCATGAAGCGGAGCACAGCTCCGATGGTGAGATGGAGCGGGTTTTGCGCCCTGCGCGGTTTGGTGATTTCACAGGTCAACCAGCCGCGATGGAAAATTTGGAAGTCTTTGTACGTGCTGCAAGGCAACGTGGCGAAGCGTTGGACCACGTTCTATTCCACGGCCCACCTGGATTGGGGAAGACCACACTGGCGAACATTGTTGCCAATGAAATGCAGGTCAACATCCGGACCACCTCGGGACCCGTTTTGGACAAGCCCGGAGACTTGGCAGGCTTGCTGACCAATTTGGAGCCACATGACGTCCTTTTCATAGATGAAATTCATCGGCTCAGCCCTGTCGTTGAGGAATACCTCTACAGTGCCATGGAGGACTTCAGAATTGACTTGGTCATCGATGCTGGTCCGAATGCTCGGACCGTACAGATCGATCTCGAACCCTTCACCTTGGTGGGTGCCACGACACGATCTGGTCTTCTTACGGCGCCGTTGCGCGCTCGATTTGGGATCAACCTGCGGCTGCAATACTACGATGCCGAAACGCTCATGGCCATTGTTCAGCGAAGTGCTCGCTTGTTGGGCTTGCCTTGTCAGGATGACGCTGCTTATGAAATTGCTTCGCGCAGCCGCGGGACGCCTCGGATCGCCAATGCTTTGTTGCGCCGGGTTCGCGATTTTGCTGAGGTAAAGGGCGATGGAACAATCACTCCAGAGATCACGGCGATGGCCTTGGATGCCTTGAATGTGGACAAGAAGGGATTGGATGAAATGGACAACCGAATTTTGAGTGTACTCATCGACAAATTCAAAGGAGGACCTGTAGGAATAGGTACGATCGCGACTGCCATCGGGGAGAATGCAGGTACTTTAGAGGAGGTATATGAGCCATTTTTGATTCAGGAAGGGCTCTTGATGCGTACGGCGAGAGGCCGTCAAGCGACGGAAGAGGCTTGGAAGCACTTGGGGCGCTCGCCTCAGGCCCAATCAGGGACTTTATTTGACGCCTGAGGCATGGGGAGGACGGCGTGGCAGCAGTCGGAGCAGCGGAACTGGTTGCGCCGCGAGGCGGAGGCCTTAGGCTTCTCTGCCATTGGGTTCGCGAAGGCAGGTCTCCTTGATGAGGAAGCGGACCGATTTGAGTCCTGGTTGAAATCGGGATATGCTGGCGAAATGGGGTACTTGGAGCGGAACATAGACAAGCGTCTGGACCCTCGTTTGCTCGTTCCGGGTACGCGCACGGTGGTGAGTTTGTTGTTCAATTACCACAACCCGGAAGCGCCTTCTGATCCAGATGCTCCGCGCATTGCATCTTATGCCCTCGGGGAGGAT
>DAISXU010000138.1:0-5823 GCA_036825655.1 Flavobacteriales bacterium
CATCACATACGATCCCGCAGGTAGCGTACCCGAGTAAGCGCGGACGAAACACAAACGACCTACGAAAGGATCGGTAGCAATCTTAAATGCCAGTCCAGCAAACGGTTCATCTGGATCGGGCATCCGTGAAATCTCCTCTTCTTCATCATCCACTGCATGACCTACAATGGCTTCCACGTCATATGGTGAAGGCAAGTACATCATCACAGCATCCAACATCGTCTGAACGCCTTTGTTCTTGAAAGCAGAACCGCAAAGAATTGGCGTTATGGCCATTTCGATGGTCGCTTTGCGGATGGCGTTTTCCAACTCCTCTTGCGTCAAGCTATCTGGATCCTCGAAGAACTTCTCCAACAACGTGTCATCCTGTTCAGCCACCGCCTCAATCAACTTGCCACGGTACTCGGCTACAGTATCAATCAAATCAGCAGGGATGTCCACTTCGCTCCACGTCATCCCCTTGTCTTCCTCATTCCAGATGAACGCTTTGTTTTGAATCAAATCCACAACGCCACGGAAATCATCTTCCGCACCGATTGGAATCTGAAGCGGCACAGGGTTTGCTCCCAACATTTCACGGATCATTCCGAGAACGTTAAAGAAGTCTGCACCGGAACGGTCCATCTTGTTCACGAAACCAATCCGTGGAACTTTGTACTTGTCGGCCAATCCCCAGTTTGTTTCGGACTGGGGCTCAACACCAGATACAGCACAGAACAAAGCCACAGCTCCGTCCAGTACACGCAAAGAACGCTCAACCTCTACGGTAAAGTCTACGTGACCTGGGGTGTCAATGATGTTGATTCGGTACTGATCGTCACGGAAGCTCCAAAAACAGGTCGTAGCAGCTGAAGTGATCGTGATGCCACGCTCTTGCTCCTGCTCCATCCAGTCCATGGTGGCTGCACCATCGTGTACCTCACCAATCTTGTGCGAAATGCCTGTATAGTACAGGATACGCTCCGTGGTGGTGGTCTTTCCCGCATCAACGTGGGCCATGATGCCAATGTTGCGGGTATAATTAAGGTCTCTCTTTGCCATGATCGAGGCGATGTGTCAGTTCAGTGAATCAGAAACGGAAGTGAGAGAAAGCTTTGTTCGCCTCGGCCATCCGATGCGTATCCTCTTTCTTCTTGAAAGTTGCGCCTTCATCCTTCGATGCTGCAATGATTTCAAAGGCCAAGCGATCCGCCATGGTCTTTTCGTTGCGCTTGCGCGAGTAACCAATCATCCACTTCATGGCCAAACTCAAGCGGCGTGCGTCACGAATTGGCTGAGGAATCTGGAACGTAGCACCACCCACTCGGCGGCTGCGCACTTCCACTCCCGGCGTTACATTTTCCAATGCCTTCTTGAACACTTCGAGGCCATCCTCCCCGGTGCGCTCTTGAACACGGTCCATTGCCTTGTAGAAAATGTCGAATGCGACACTCTTCTTGCCGTCCAACATCAAGTTGTTTACGAAGCTGGTCACCAAGGTGCTGCCGAACCGTGGGTCAGGCAAAATCAGGTGCTTCTTAGGTATTCTCCTTCTCATAGCGGATTACTTCTTAACTTTTGGACGCTTGGTTCCATACTTAGAACGGCGCTGTGTGCGACCTTCTACACCTGCGGTATCCAACGCCCCACGAACGATGTGGTAACGAACACCTGGCAAGTCCTTCACACGACCACCACGCACCAAGACAATGCTGTGCTCCTGGAGGTTGTGGCCTTCACCGCCGATGTAGGCGTTGACTTCGTTGCCATTGGTGAGTCGCACACGGGCGACTTTCCGCATTGCGGAGTTTGGTTTCTTAGGTGTGGTCGTGTACACACGTACACACACTCCGCGACGTTGCGGACAAGAGTCCAAAGCGGCAGACTTGCTGGTCTGTGGCTTTGTAATACGACCCTTACGGATGAGCTGCTGGATGGTAGGCATTCGTCCTATTGAATCAAGTTTCGGTTGTGCATAAAATCTTCTCCCCCACAATAAGGGGCTGCAAAAGTAACAGAGAACGAGTGAAAAACAATACCCCACTTCGCCTTTTTCCCCACTTTCTTTCTCACGTGAAAAAACTTGCCCCTGCATCCATGAACAAACCTCGGATTTGAGGCATTAACTTCGTAACGTGGATTTCTTAAACGAACTGAACGAAGCCCAGCGAGCAGCGGCGACTCACGTAGATGGCCCCATGATGGTCATCGCGGGGGCAGGCTCTGGGAAAACGAGGGTGCTCACCTACCGAATTGCCTACCTCATCGAGCGCGGAGTGGACCCATTCTCGATTTTGGCCTTGACATTTACCAACAAGGCCGCACGCGAAATGAAAGCGCGCATCGGGACGGTCATCGGAGAAAGTGAGGCCAAGAACATTTGGATGGGAACGTTTCACAGCGTTTTCGCGCGCATTTTGCGGATGGAAGCCGAGCGGATCAATTACACGCGGAACTTCACCATTTACGACACCGCCGACAGCCGTTCGCTGATCAAGGACATCATCAAGGGATTGAACCTCGACGACAAGGTGTACAAGGCCGCAAGCATACAAGCCCGAATTTCTGGCGCTAAGAACAACCTCATCGATGCTGCCGGTTATGCGGAACATGCCGAAATCCAATCCGAGGACTCCCAAGCTGGCCGCCCTCAGATTGCGACCATATATAAGTACTATGAGTCGCGTTGCTTCCGTGCACAAGCCATGGACTTTGATGACCTCTTGTTCAAGATGAACGTGCTCCTGCGTGATTTTCCAGACCTATTATATAAGTACCAGTCGAAGTTTGCCTACTTGATGGTCGATGAGTACCAAGACACGAATTTTGCCCAGTACTTGATCATTAAGCAACTCGCCGCTCAGCGCGAGAACATCTGCGTCGTAGGGGATGATGCCCAGTCCATTTATGGCTTTCGCGGTGCAAACATTGAGAACATCCTAAATTTCAAGCACGACTACCCTGACTTTCATTTGTACAAACTTGAGCAGAACTACCGCTCGACTCGCGCCATTGTAGAAGCGGCAAATTCTGTGATCGCCCACAACAAAGACCAAATCCCTAAATCGGTTTGGACAGATAATGATGCGGGAAATCGGATTCAGATCAATCGGCACTATACCGATAACGAAGAAGGACGGTTCGTGGCCACACGGATTTTTGATATGCATCACCAGATGCAAGTTGATTTTAAGAACTTCGCCATCCTCTACCGGACCAACGCCCAATCGAGAGCGTTTGAGGAGAGCCTCCGCAAATTGAATTTGCCTTATCGGATTTATGGAGGCACCTCCTTCTACCAACGGAAAGAGATCAAAGACCTTATAGCCTATTTCAGGCTGGTCGCCAATCCGCGAGATGATGAAGCCTTTAAGCGCATTGTGAATTATCCCGCCCGGGGCATTGGCAAAACCACCATGGACAAGCTCATTGTGGAATCAGCAGAGCGAAACGTCGCACTTTGGGACGTCCTCAACGACAATTCCATGCCAATCCAATCCCTCAATGGTGCTCCCCTGAAGAAGCTGCACGATTTTGTGAGCATGATTCAGCGGTTCATGGTTGAGCTCAACCGAATGAACGCCGACGCATTGGCCTTGGAGATTGCAAAACACTCGGGTTTGGTTGGAGAGTTGTACCGAGACAAAACGCCCGAAGGAGTGGGGCGCTACGACAACATCCAAGAACTCCTGAATGGTGTTCAAGCTTTTTGCAATCAACTCCGTGAAACCGATCCAGAAGCCCAACCCACCCTTTCGGACTTCCTCCTGGATGTTGCTTTGCTCACGGATGCCGACCAGGACGATGACGACCTCAATAAAATTGCCATGATGACCATTCATGCAGCAAAAGGGTTGGAATTCAAGCACGTCTGCATCGTCGGTCTGGAGGAGAACTTGTTTCCCAGTCAAATGGCCATGCAATCGCGAGCAGACCTGGAGGAAGAAAGGCGGCTGTTCTACGTCGCCCTCACGCGAGCCGAAGAAACATGTTCTTTGAGTTTCGCTCAAACGCGGTACCGTTTTGGTCAAGTGATCTCTGCAGAACCCAGCAGGTTCATCGAGGAAATTGACGAGCAATACGTTGAGTACTCCAATGCCAAAGCAGCAAAGCCCACACCATTCGCTGGCGGGCAATCTTTCGACCAAGCTCGTAAACAGTGGAAACAGATGCCGTCTGCGGACCGGGGTGAACAAGCAAAAGCGTTCTCGAGGATGGCTGAAAAAGCCCAACCAAAGCCGGAAAACCGCCCTTTTCAGCGTTCTTCAACTGGAGGGAAATTGAAACGCGTTGATCCTGCGGCCGGAACTTCCAAGTCGGAACTCCATTTAGAAGAAGGCACTGTGGTTTCCCATGAGCGCTTCGGCAAGGGCAAAGTGGTCAAGCTGGAGGGCACCGCACCCAATGTCAAAGCAACTGTGTTTTTTCCTGAAGCTGGGAGCAAGCAACTCCTTCTTAAGTTCGCCAAACTCACGGTCATCGAATGAGGCATTCTTGCACCCCCTTTGTTGCTGTATGGTTGACTTCACTGCTTCTTGTAGGTTGCAAAAAACCATCCACCGATTGCGTGTTGCACATTGAATTGCAGGATGCCGGTGAAGATGTAAACCAGCCACCGGTTGAGGGGATTGATGCCAGTTTTCATCAACAGCTGCTCAGCGGCGGGATCCTCACCAGTGCATTCACCTTGGTGGATGAAAACACAACCAATGAGCAAGGCATCTGCGACCTGGTCTTTCGGAAGGAAAACGCGCTTTCTTATCGGTTACAGTTGCGCGGAGATCAGTGGTTCTCGCAAGAACTGACTTGGAATCCTGATGATTTCCTTCCCGGTGACTCGGTGTTCTTCGAGGCCTTGATGATGCCTCGTGCTGCCCTTCAGATTCACCTCGAGGCCGGCTGGTTAGCTGGATCCGATGATTTGCTTCAATTCCGAACGTTGCACGCACCAGGCGAGTACCCAACTTGCAGTGATGAATGGAAGTCCTTTGATGTGACCAGTGGCGCAGACACCTCATGGGTGTGTGAGATGGAGGGGGGGGCTACCGTTGCTTACGCATGGAAAATCACCCGAGATGGCGAGACCATGCAGTACCTCGATTCAATTGTGGCAGAGCGGTTTGAACAAACTACGATTCACATCACCTGGTGATGAAGGCTCAAATCGTACAACATGCTTTTGAAGTTAAGAAGACCGCTCGTTTCTTCATTTTGGGGCCTGATGACCCGATCGGTCGCCTATGGGCGTTGCACGGATACGGTCAATTGCCACAGTATTTTCTAAGGCGCTTCCAATCCGCAGCGGATGCTGGATGGCAAGTCATCGCACCGGAGGGTTTGCATCGATTTTACCTTCAAGGCACGGATGGTAGGATTGGAGCATCCTGGATGACCCGGGAAGAACGAGAAGCCGACATGTTCGACTATGTGCGGTACCTCGATGACCTAAAATCGCATA
Organism: Flavobacteriales bacterium; assembly: GCA_036825655.1. Taxonomy (GTDB): domain Bacteria; phylum Bacteroidota; class Bacteroidia; order Flavobacteriales_D; family Sanyastnellaceae; genus JALQTD01. The sequence continues at coordinate 5,438 of DAISXU010000138.1, forward strand.
TGAACCCGCTGGAGGGGCCGAATGTCCTGCTCGGCTTTTCACAAGGTGTTGCCACGGCAGCACGTTGGGCTTGTCGCGGTAACGTTGCGTTCGATGCCCATGTGTTTTGGGCTGGAGTCTTCCCACCAGACTTGGATGCCTTCACAGAATTGGCAGAGCTAAGGAAGGCGCCTTCCTTTGTCGTACTTGGGGACCAAGATCCCTATTTCCAAAATGACCTGATCTCCGAGACGACCGACTTGTTCGAGCGGGCTCAATTGGAATTCAGAACTGTTCACTTTCAGGGAGGACATGAGATTTCGCCTGGAACACTGGACCACATCCTGCAACAACTCGCATAATTTAGCTGGTCCAATTCGTAATTCGATCGCTGAGCTTGTAAAGTG
>DAISXU010000139.1:0-5648 GCA_036825655.1 Flavobacteriales bacterium
CAAGCTTCAAAATTGTATCGGGCATTGCCCGACGTGGCTGCGCTGAAGCCAAGGTTTACGGAGGACGGGAACGAAATTGCGATTGGTACGATTGGAGATTCGAGCACGTCTGAAGGTCCTTTTTGGGAAACCATGAATGCGGCAGGAGTGCTTCAAGTGCCCATGCTCATGAGTGTTTGGGACGATGGGTACGGCATCAGCGTTCCCAAAAAGTACCAAACCACCAAAGCGTCCATTTCCGCCGCGCTCAGCGGAATGCAAATGGAAGAGGGAACCAATGGCATTGTGATATACCGCGTCAAAGGATGGGACTATCCGGCATTGGTCAAGACCTATGAAGAGGCGGCGAAGCGCTGCCGGGAACACCATGTACCTGTATTGGTCCATGTCGAGGAGGTTACGCAGCCACAAGGCCATAGCACTTCGGGCTCCCATGAGCGCTACAAATCCGAGGAACGGATGGCGTGGGCCAAGGAGTATGATTGCATTGGGCAATTTGAAAAATTCTTGCTCCTAGAAGGCGCGGCCCAGCGAGAAGAACTGGAAGGCATCCGAAAGGCAGTGAAAAAAGAAGTGCGCCAAGAACAAAAGGCCGCTTGGGCAGACCTTCGGTCGTCATTTGACAATGAGCAGCAAGAGGTAATAGCCCTTATTGCCGCGGTGAGCGGCTCAGATTCCGCCGAAATAGCATCCTTGGAAAATGGCATTTTTCCCGGTAGGGCCGAATTTCATGCAGCTGCTCGGCGAACGATACAAAGCGCGGGACGAAAACGAACCCCCGCCCTTGAGGCACTGATCCGCTGGTCGGAAGCTTATGGCCGTGAAAACCAAGATCGCTATGGCCGGCATTTGTACAGCGAAGATGGGGATTCGGCTTTGGATGTGCCGGTTGTTCGTCCGGAATATTCGGATAGCGGAGACCACGCGGATGGCCGGCAAATTTTGCAGCAAAATTTTGAGGCTCTTTTCGAGAAATACCCGGAATTGGTCACGTTTGGAGAAGATACAGGTGGAATTGGAGGGGTGAATCAGTCCATGGAGGGCATGCAGGAGAAGTTTGGTGAGTTGCGGGTATCTGACACAGGGATTCGGGAGTGCACCATTGCTGGGCAGGGAATCGGACTCGCGCTGCGGGGATTCCGACCCATCGCAGAGATTCAATATTTGGATTACCTGTATTATGCGCTGCAAATTTTGCGCGATGATGCAGCGACGGTGCGCTATCGCACTGCGGGTGGCCAAAAAGCACCGGTCATCATTCGAACAAGAGGCCATCGATTGGAAGGCATTTGGCACAGCGGTTCGCCAATGGGCGCGATCATTCATTCGCTCAGGGGCATGTATGTCTGTGTCCCACGCAATATGACCGAGGCTGCGGGCATGTACAACACCCTTTTGCAAGCTGAGGAACCGGCGCTTGTGGTGGAATGCTTGAACGGGTATCGCACCAAGGAGAAAGTGCCTACGAACCTGGGGGAATTTACCGTGCCTCTGGGGATTCCGGAAGTGATCAAAACGGGCCAGGACATCACGGTAGTTTCGTACGGCTCCACATTGAACATCGCCGCTGCGGCGGTGGAGCGATTGCAACTGGATGGAATCCACGTTGAATTGATTGACGCACGCACTTTGCTGCCATTTGATAACCAAAACGTATGCGCCGCCTCGGTCGGCAAAACCAACCGACTTTTGGTCGTAGATGAAGATGTCCCAGGTGGCGCTAGTGCCTATATCATGGAAGACATTCTGAATCGCCAAGGGGGGTGGAAGTGCCTCGATGTAGCTCCGAAGACCATTGCCGCTCAACCCCACTTGCCTCCATACGGCACCGACGGTGACTATTACGCCAAGCCGAATGCAGAGGACATTTATGAGGCGTTGCTGGGTATGATGGTAGAAGCAGAGCCGAACCGATTCCGATGATCCAAGAAGAATTTGAACTGAAAACAGAGTTCATCGACTTGCTGCAACTGCTGAAGGCCACGGGCTACGCAGCGACAGGAGGAGAAGCCAAGATGATGGTGGCGGATGGATTGATTGCTGTCAATGGTGAGGCAGAACAGCGAAAGCGCCGAAAACTTCGGTCGGGAGATGAGGTGAATATCAATGCAGAAGTTTCCATTTCACTCATAGCCAAGGAGTAATGGCTGCGCTGGGTCAGAATGTTTGTAATTCTGACACGATTCTAGGGCTCCTATCAGGAATTTTTACGTTTCTTGGAACTTGATTCAAATTGCACGACCATGATGAGATTCATTCCTTTTGTCCTTTTTGTTCTGGTTTCAAATGCTTTTTCAGCGCAAGAAATGCTCCGAGGCCGTGTGATTGACGGAGAACTGGGTGATCCTATTTTCTCCGCCAATGTGATTGTTGAAGGAACCACGCAGGGCGTGACAACCGATTTCGATGGGCAATTTTTATTACCAGTGAGCCAATTCCCGGTGAATTTGCAAGTGAGTTTCATTGGGTATAGCCTGAAGAAAATCACCGTGCAAGACGCTTCAGAGCGCATAACGGTCAAATTGCTTCCCGATCAGGTTCTGATTGATGCGGCTGAAGTCGTGGGGGATCGAATCAGCCAAAAGCAAAAACAGGCGCCACTCACCGTAGAATCCATGGATGTGATTGCCATCAAAGAGGCGCCAAGCGGTTCCTTTTACGAAGGTTTGGGCAACCTCAAAGGGGTGGATGTGACCTCGGCGAGTTTGGGTTTTAAAATCATCAATACACGCGGATTCAACTCCACATCTCCTGTTCGGTCCTTGCAGCTCATCGATGGAATCGATAATCAAAGCCCAGGGCTCAACTTCTCGCTGGGGAACTTCCTCGGGGCATCGGAATTGGATGTGAGGAATGTGGATATTGTCGCTGGAGCGAGTTCTGCATTTTATGGTCCGGGTGCGTTCAATGGCGTTGTATCCATGGAGACGAAATCCCCGTTTCAGTTCCCGGGAGTGACCGCTTCTCTGCGCGTCGGGGAGCGCGAATTGAATGAATTGGCCTTTCGCTATGCGGATTATACAACGGATGACGAAGGGAATCCTGTTTTGGGTTTGAAGATTAATGCATACCGCATGTCGGCATACGATTGGGAAGCGAACAATTATGATCCTGTTGACGGGGCAATTGTTGGAAGGGACAACGCGGGCCGATACGATGCCGTGAACATCTATGGCGATGAATACAAGCCGGTCTTCGATTATGCGGGAGATGGCAGCAGCAATGCCCGTGGTCTGGGAACTTTTTTCCGCACCGGATACAAAGAAATTGATCTCGTCGATTACAACACGGAGAATTTGAAATTTAGCACTGCCCTCCATTGGCGACTGCAGCCGGAAGAAACCTACGAGAGTCCGGAACTTATTTATGGATTCAATTCGGGATTTGGAACCACTGTGTACCAGGGTGATAATCGATTCAGCCTGCGTGACATCCAGTTTTACCAACACAAATTGGAGTTGCGCAAGCCTGGCAAGTGGTTCGTACGAGCGTACCGGACGAGTGAGGATGCCGGAAATTCATACGACCCTTACGCGACCGCATTGAAGTTGCAGCAGGAAACCCGTGACGATTATCAGTATTCCAAGGTCTACTATCGCTATTGGGTGGATAGCATCGCGCCGGGCATTTCGGAAACGTGGCCGAGTGGGGTTTTGGAGTGGGTGGATGGCGTTCCCACCTATACCATCGACCAGGACAGCATCGATTACTGGTACGAGGTCAATGGTCAGAACCTATTTGACTGGCATGAGCAGGTCGAGGAATGGACCAATTCGGGCTATGCCGGACTCAACGATGTTGCCCAGAACCCGAATGGATATTTGCAGCCCGGTACGCCAGAATTTGAATCGAAGTTTAATGCTTTGATCTCTGCCAAAAACAATGAAGGAGAGGGCGGGACTCGATTCTTTGATCAGTCCAGCTTGTCCCATGTCCACGGGGAGTACATCTTCAACCCACAGGGCCTTGAAGAAATTCGAGTGGGTGGGAATTTCAGGCGCTACACCCCATGGAGCGATGGAACCATTTTCAGTGACACCACGAGCGAGCGCATCGTAAACCAAGAGGTTGGATTTTACACAGGAATCAAGCGGCGTTTCTTGGAAGACCGCTTGATTGGAACTGCGACAATTCGTGCGGACAAAAATCAAAATTTCGATTGGGTCTATTCGCCAGCAGCCTCCTTTGTCTTTTCGCCGCGTGAGCAGGATTACCTCCGGATGAGTTTCAGCTCTGCATTGCGCAACCCAACATTAGCAGATCAATACTTATGGTTGGATGTTGGTCCTGCAACGTTGGTTGGAAACTTAGAAGGAGCCGACAGCTTGATCACCATTAGCAGTTTCATCGATTTCCGAAACAGTGCAAACGCCGCGGCGGGTCAATATGGCCTGAATCGAGATACCCTTGTCTATTTTGACATCGACCCCATTCGGCCTGAGCGAGTGAAGACCTTCGAGGTAGGCTATCGCACGACCTTGGGCGAAAAGGTTTATGTGGATGCAGGCTATTATTTCAGTGTTTACGAAGACTTCATCGGCTACAACATCGGGCTCGATGCCCTTTTTATCGGGAATGAACAAGCGCCCCGAGCGGTGGATGTTTATCGCTATGCGGCCAATTCCATAAATGAGGTGCAAACCCAGGGAGCCTCGATTGGCTTGAATTATTACCTGGACAACAACTTCATGCTTGCGGGAAATTACAGCTGGAACGAACTGGTCAAAACCGACGAGGACGATCCCATCATCCCCGCGTTCAATACACCGAAGCACAAGTACAATCTGAGCTTGACTGCGCGTGATTTGAAATTGAAAGGCAAATCAACGTGGGGGTTTGGTGTCAATTACAAATGGGTTCAGGGCTTTGTTTTTGAAGGTTCTCCGCAATTCACGGGCTTTGTGCCGACATACGATTTGCTGGATGCCCAAGTCAATGCAAACTTCAAAGAGCTGAATACTACGTTGAAGCTGGGAGGCTCGAATCTGTTGCAAAACATTCATATCGAGGCCTATGGCGGGCCTTTTGTTGGGCGAATGCTCTATGCAAGCTTGCTGTATGAGTTCAATCACAAAAAGAACTGATTGGACTGAGAGTCTATCGAAACGCTTATTATTGGCGTCGAAGCACTTTATTCTACGTATGAATTTCGTGTCCTATGGACGGAGTCAGCATTTTTTCACTACCTTACATCCGAAACTAAGACCAAAACAGAGAACCAAATCTGATGAAAAAATTTCTATTCAGCGCGCTTGTGGCGTGCCTAGCTGTGTTGCAAACGCAAGCACAGACCCGTTACCTCGATGAGGTTTTTGATGACGTCACGGTTACTTCCGATGTCGTTTATGGAGAAAACATAACGGTCATTCCCGCTCTACAAGGGATGCCCCCGATGATGGAAGATTTGAAGTTGGACATCTACGAGCCAACCGGAGATTCAGAGGACAATCGTCCTCTATTGTTGGCTTTCCACACCGGAAATTTCTTACCTCCCTACCTCAATGGAGGTGCGTTGGGAACCAAAACAGACAATTACATCGTTGAGATGTGCACTCGCTATGCGAAGATGGGATATGTTGTGGCTTCCGTGGACTACCGTTTGGGGTGGAATCCACTTGCTGGAACGCAAGAGGAACGAACCATTCAGT
>DAISXU010000140.1:0-5593 GCA_036825655.1 Flavobacteriales bacterium
GTGCTCCGCTTCGTGCTCATGCGCCGACGGTGGCGAAGCTGGGCGGCGTCCTGCAACGCCACCTCGAGTCCGAGTTTGATCCGACCGCGAGCTTCCCGCTCGACCAGCCGCCGTGGAAGCAATGCCCGCACGGCAGTTGAAGGACTTCCTCCTCGTCTTTCCCGTCGCCCACCGGCCCCCTGTCGGAGAAGCTACCAAGGCAGACGGAGCAGCCCTCGGCGCGGGCAGCGGCGATTTCTTGAGCCACGAATTGGCGCAAAGCCGACATGCTCAACCGTGCCGAATCCAGCACTTCGCCAGCTTCCAACTGCAGCCCATCTTTCAACATGTGCGATGCACCATCCGCACCGACGAACCGGATGGCAGCTTCGGTCCCTTGTGGCAGGACTACGGAAGTTTCCGAACCATAAAAGTCGCCATCGGACATGCTCGCCACGCGGGTCTTGGATTCGGGCGTCCAGGCGCCCATGCGGTGCGGGTGCTTTTGGGCATATGCTTTTACGGCTTTGGGTGCTCGGCGGTCGCTGTTGCCTTCTCGCAAAACGGGATTCACCGCAGAACCTTTCACCCGGTCATAGCGTTGCTTGATGTCGCGCTCCTCGTCATTCTGCGGATCGTTCGGGTAATTGGGGAGGGGAAATCCTGCTTGCTGCAGTTCCTCAATGGCTGCAACCAACTGCGGCATCGAAGCGCTGATGTTGGGCAACTTGATGATGTTCGCCTCAGGGGTTAAGGCCATGCTTCCAAGCTCAGACAAGGCATCGCTTACGCCTTGGTCCGTGGACATGCGCTCGGGGAATTGAGCCAAAATCCTGCCCGCCAGAGAAATGTCTCTCGTTTCCAAACTCACGTTCGCCTTGCCCGCAAAAGCCTGAACAATGGGAAGGAAAGAATAAGTCGCCAACATGGGCGCTTCGTCAGTGAGGGTGTAGATGATTTTCGACATGGCGGTAATTTGCGGCGCAAAGGTCGGCCAGAATTCTGAAATGGCCAGCCTTGGGTTGCAGTTTGTAGTCGAGGGCGTGGGCTGTACGTTTGTGGCATGCAATGGATGAAACCCTTGATGCTGTCGTTGGTTGTGATGGCCTGCCGACAAGCCCCCGTCAACCCGCCCTTCGAGGAGCAGGATCTTGCGGCCTTTGTGAATCCGATGGTGGGTACGAGCCGAATGGGGCACACCTACCCAGGAGCCACGGTGCCTTTTGGTTCGGTCCAACTTTCTCCCCAGACAGCTTTCGAGCCCGTACTGGATTCCGCTGGCCGCTACAATTCAGCAACGTATGCATATTGTGCAGGCTATCAATACGGGGATTCGGCGATTCTGGGATTTGCACACACGGCTTTCAGTGGCACCGGGCATAGCGATTTGGGGGACGTGCTCATCATGCCGGTTGTGGGCGTCGAGAGGCTGGAAGGGCAGGAGACGGTGGAGCTGGGTAGTTCCTTTCGGCACTCGACCGAAAGGGTGGAGCCGGGACATTACCAGGTCAGGCTCGATCGCTACCAGGTGGATGCGGAGTTGACGGCAACCCAACGGGTGGGGGTGCATCGGTATGCCTATCCGGCGGGTGAATCTGCGCAGGTGGTGTTGGATTTGGCCTACAACATTTACCACCACGAGGGGAAAAATGTGTGGACTTCCCTGCGCGTTGAAAATGATTCTACGCTGACGGGATGGCGCCAAACCCAAGGCTGGGCTCGCACGCGGGTCGTACACTTTGCCATCCGACTTTCAGAGCCTTTGCGCCACTACCAAAGCATGCGAAGGAATGACTTGGCGTACAATGGGTTTTACAGGCGCTTCAATGAGCAGGATGGGTTTCCGGAATTTGCAGGCAGGGATGTGAGGATGTTGCTGGATTTTGGAGTGTTGGAACAGCCCTTGACGCTGCACGTGGCGCTTTCTGGAGTGAGTCGTGCGGGGGCGTTGGCGAACTTGGAGGCGGAGTCCCAGAGCTTTGATGCGACCGTGACGAGCGCTCGCTCTGCTTGGAATGCTGAACTCAATCGCGTGCAAGTGGAGTCCTTGACGGAGCAGGATCAACGGACTTTTTACACGGCGATGTACCACAGCATGTTGTCGCCGGTCGTTTACGAAGACGTCGATGGGCAGTACCGGGGCTTAGACGGCGATGTCCACGCTTCAACGGATTTCACGAACCACACGGTCTTCTCGCTGTGGGATACGTTCCGTGCGTTGCACCCTTGGATGAATTTGGTGCATCCTCAACGGAGTAGGGATTGCGTGCATTCCATGTTGGCGCATGCTGACCAAAGCGTCCATGGCATGTTGCCCATTTGGAGCCACTACGGCAACGAAAATTGGTGCATGATCGGCTACCATGCGGTTTCGGTGCTAGCGGATGCCGTCGTGAAAGGGGTGTGGAACGGAAGTGCGGCCGCTTTGGAAGCTGCAGTTCGGACTGCGGGAGTGAGGCATTTCGATGGGTTGGATGGGTATTTGGATTGGGGCTATTTTCCCGATGGCATGAGCCATTCGCCGGTGTCCAAAACGGTGGAGATGGCTTACGATGATTGGTGCATCGCCCAGTTGGCAAGCGCAGCTGGTTCGGAGTCGTTGCAATTGGAATTTGAAGAACGGGCTAGGGCTTTCGAGGAAGTTTGGGATGCCCAGGTGGGCTTCATGCGTCCTCGGAATGCGGCCGGTGAATTCAGACCAGATTTTGATCCATTGGACACCCATGGTCAAGGGTTCATTGAAGGAAATGCGTGGACGTACAGCTTGTATGTGCCGCAAGATCCAGAGCGACTGATTGAACTCCACGGTGGGGCAGAACGCTTCGCCGATCACCTGGATTCCTTGTTCACGATGGAACTTCCGGATCGGTATTTTGAGCACACAGAGGACATCACCCGCGATGGAATCGTGGGCAATTACGTGCACGGCAATGAGCCGGGGCATCACATTCCTTACCTCTACAATTGGGCTGGACGAGCAGATCGAACGCAAGAACGTGTGCGCCACCTTTGCCGCGCCATGTACAGCGATGGGGTGGATGGGTTGTGTGGCAACGATGATGCAGGCCAAATGTCAGCTTGGTACCTCTTCAGTGCCCTAGGCTTTTACCCGGTATGCCCGGGGTCCACAACTTATGCCTTAGGCAGCCCAATGGTCCAATCCGCGACCCTTCACCTCGAGGATGGAAAAACCTTGCGCATTGTGGCTGAAGGACAAGCAGAAGATGCAGTTTTTGTAGACGCTGTTTTTTGGAATGGAGAAGAAATTCAAGCACCCTTCTTGGATCACAAGGATTTGGTCCAGGGTGGCCTGTTGAGATTTGTCATGGCTTCATCGCGCCCATCGGCTGAATAAATCAAAAGAAAGTGCGAATCGTCGGCGAGGGCGTTGTTTCTTTGTGCCGCTTTTCAGCATGGTCCCGTAGCTCAACTGGATAGAGCATCTGCCTTCTAAGCAGACGGTTTTGGGTTCGAGTCCCAACGGGATCACTCGTTTCGGCAAGCTCCAGTCAGCTTTCCTCACTTCTTTTGCGGGCCCTTCGCTGCAAAGGTGCAAGGCCAATAAGTCCACCGCTCCTCCATTTTCCATGACGGCCATGACCTCGTCAATGATGCCGAATTGGACGCTGAGTGCACTGCCGATCACCGGTGCTATGCCCCACTTTTGAAACCGCCGCAGTTTGCGGGTTTGGGCTCCACAACGACTGCTTTTGATTTGAAGATAGGCGCTAACGGATGACCCCTTTTTTTGATCCAGGGCATTCAACCCCCTTGCATTCAATATTTTTCATTTAATTCGTTGCATGATTCGATTCTCTACTATTTGGGGCGTGGTGCTCCTTTTCGGCGGTGCCATGATGTCTGGATGCGGTGGAACATCACCACAGGAGGAAGTAGCAGACGCTGTGGTGAATTGCGCAATGGCATTCGATTCGGTGCAGCAGGCGCAACGCGAAGCCAAATGGTCGGAGCCGGGCGTGCGTCGGGTCGCCTTAAAAAGCGGTCACCAGGTTTTCACCCAAACCTTCGGAGAAAGTTCGGATGTCTGCATCTTGGTGCTGCATGGGGGGCCTGCTGCTACGCACGAGTACATGCTGAGTTTGGCCTATGACTTGCCAGGCCAAGGATATGAAGTGGTGATGTACGATCAACTGGGCAGCTTTTACAGCGATCAGCCTGAGGGTGACATTTGGAACATTCCCCGCTGGGTGGAAGAAGTGGAAGAGGTGCGCCAAGCTCTGGGATACGACGCTGATAATTTCTATTTGTTAGGAAACAGTTGGGGAGGGATTCTCGCCATGGAGTATGCACTCAAGTACCAGGATCACCTCAATGGCCTTGTCGTGTGCAACATGCATGCAAGCATTCCAGATTATGCCGCTTACAACCGCGATGTGTTGAGGCCACAGATGCGCCCAAGTCTGCTGGACTCTTTGGACGCTTACGAGGCTGCAGGGGATTTCCAAAATCCGACCTACGTGCATCTGGTGGAGACTGAATTTTACACCAAGCACATTTGCCGCTTGGAGGAATGGCCTGAGGAGGTTACGGGTTCCTTCAGTCGGTTGAATTATCCGCTTTACGACCTCATGCAGGGCCCGTCCGAATTCCGGGTGGGGGGGAGGTTAATCGATTGGGACATCAAATCGCGATTGCCCGAAATAACAGTTCCCACGCTGATGGTTGGAGCTGCACATGACACGATGGACCCCCTGGCCATGAAGGAGCAATCGGAGCTGGTGGGTGACGGGCAGTTTTTGCTTTGCCCCAACGGTTCTCACTTGTGCATGTGGGACGACCGCGAAGCATTCATGGCCGGTGTCAGCGCATTCGTTCAAGGCGTGGAGTCTCGCTGATCGAGATATTGGCGGGTTATTTCCCGCTGGCAAAGGCGCGGATGTCTGCATCTTCCGGGCCTACTGCGCTTCGAAGCGATGAGACGAGCCTGCCTTCCTCATCGATGAGGAATTTGTGAAAGTTCCAACGCACGGTGTGATCGCCAGCGCCATTAAGCGCCGCGGTGCAAAGCCATTGGTAAACCGGATGCTGTTCCCCACCTTTCACCGACACTTTCTCCATCATCTGGAATGAGACACCGTAGTTGCGCTCGCAGAATGCACCAATTTCATCGGCCGTTCCGGGCTCCTGTTTTCCAAAATCGTTGCAAGGAAATCCCAAGATGACTAGACCGCTCTCTTTGAATTCTTGATGCAAAGCTTCGAGTCCTTCATACTGGGGCGTAAATCCACACTTGGATGCCGTGTTGACGATCATCACGCGCTTTCCTTTCAGTTGATCAAAGTCGAATGGTTCTCCCTCAAGTGTTTGGGCTTGTAAGCCGTAGAATGATGCAGTTGGGGCCATGGGGGTGTAATTGGATTTGCCCCGAATGACTGTCCAAGCAGTAAGTGCGATTGCAGCAATGGCGGCGGCGGTGAGTAGGATGAACATGCGCTTCATGAGGTGGTCTTTGAGCAAAGGAACAAGTTTTTTGCTGATTTGGTTCTCAAGCGCGTTTTCTGACAAAACATTTATTACATTTGCGCTCGCTTTTAGCAATCGGGGCGTGGCCTAGTCCGGTTACGGCGCCTGTTTTGGGAACAGGAGATCGCAG
>DAISXU010000141.1:0-5593 GCA_036825655.1 Flavobacteriales bacterium
TGTGTTTGAAGGTGAAGGGTGTGCTGATTGGCCAGATTGAGCTTGGTTTGGAAAAAAGCTTCAATCCCGGTCATTTTCAGCCCCTCGATGTTGTCAACGTAAACGCCGTCATTTGCTGCAGGTACAGAGGCTATGGCATCGCTCACCAATTGTTGATAGCCTTGCAGGGAATACGTGATGAAGCTGTTCGCTGCAGTAATTTCTCCCTTCCAACCCAGTTCAATGGCATTCGCTCGTTCAGGAGATAAGTTCAGCGCCGTGTAATTGTCGGGGTCGACTAATTCGAAGGTGGTCGGATGGCTCGCCGCTTTTCCATATTGTAAAAAAACGCGTCCATAATCATTGAGCTTTCGGGAAAGTCCAAAGTAAGGAAGCGCCGTGAGATGGGCATAATTTTCGACGATGGGGAGGTAATCATTCCCGTCGATTGATCCATTTCCTGAACCTTCACCTTCCGTCGAACGCTGCATCCATTCCAATGCAATCTGCACGTCGAATTGCCAATTGTCGTTTTCGAGCCTTCCTCCAGAACTGGCCCAAGCATTCGTTGTGATGCTTTCAATGTTGTAACGGTAAGTGTCGGTCGACGCAGGCAAATCCGTTTCCATTAATGAGAGCCTTTCGGCGCGCAGAATCGCCGTTTTATCCCAAGTCAGTTTGAAATCGTTTCCAAGAGATTTCGACTTGGCTGTCCACCATCTTACGGAACTAAATTGTTCTGATTCGTCTTTGTAACCGTTGAAAAAAGCACTGGTTCCAAATGGGTTTTCTTTATCGGAATGCTGGAGATAGACCCATAGCCCACTTTGTTTGTCCGATTGTTTCCGCACACTGCTATATCCGAGCCATGTGCGCATGCGATCGACATGTGCGTCGTAAGTGCCACCGGGTGATTGAGCGGGACTGTTCGCAGCGTCGGATGCATTGAGGGATCCCGGGAGGTCCCATGATGCATCCATCCAGCCCAGCCATAAGTGGGTGAATCTCGCTCGATCGTTGGCTTTGCGCCGGTGTACCTCCACTTGTTTTCGGCCATTTGATTCATGAAGTCGTCCGCCGGGAGTTTCACTCCAGAACCCGCGCATGGTCCATTCAATTGAATCGGCTACCGATTGCCATTGAAAGCCCGATTCGCTCGACATTTCACTGAGTGTTACTCCGCTGTTTGAGCCATTGCTTGCGATCCGGGAATAGCCTTTCAATTGCGATGCATTGGCGGAGCTGTAACGGTGCAACGATTGTCCTAACAGCACACCCCCATAACCGCTACCATAAATGGCTCCGACAGGACCCTTGAGTACTTCGAGTTCGGCCATCCATTGGGGATTCCACGTGTCCAGTGGAGAAATCCCGCTTGCATTGGTGAGTACAAACCCGTCCATAAGCATGTGCACGTTACGAACGGCGAATGGTGCTCGGATTCCGCTGCTTCTGATTTGCAGCCGACGTGACCCGCCGAAACCTCGTGTCTCCATTCGCACGCCGGGTAGTGAATTCAATGCATCTTCAAGATCAGGGGATTTCCCGTTTTGAAGTGCCTCAGCATTCAAGCGATGGACATTGCCACTGACGCGGTCTTCCGGTGTAGGGATGCGAAGGGCTGAGATGGTTGCCGTTTCAACAACGGTGGTGTCGGAGTTGGATTGCTCATCTCCTGCAATAGTGGCGGATGACGAGAACAAGAAAGCGGCCAACGCGAGTTGAGCGGCACTGAAAAATTTCATTGCAGGTGGCAATTCGATAAAGGATACGCGCGCGGTGCGCGCGATGAGGGAAAGCTTAGTGCGATACTTGGAACGTGGATGTCACGGTTCCTTGGTCGTGAAAAGCGCGAATAAAGTAGGTGCCAGCGTTCCATTCGGATGTGGCTAGCGTTAGCGAGGCATCGTTGCCATTGAGCTGGCCTTGCTGGATGAGTTGTCCGTTGTAACCATAGACCTCATACGTTCCCTGAAGGAGCGGGAGGCCCCAATCAAAACGAATCACATCATTGGCTGGATTGGGAAATGCAGTCAGGGTGGCGCCAAGCTGCTGCTCATCATCAAGGGAAGAAGCGAATGCTTCGTTGCGAAATTCCTTGATAATATTAGGACCGCTGCCTGGGTAGGATGTTCCATTGAATGCAACGTATACCGACCCGGTGTATGGATTGACGGCCACATCCCGAACGCGTTGATTGAAGCTCGAGAAGAATTGGTCTTCACCGGTGACGCTCATGCCGTCTTCGGCAAGGTGCATGACGCTCAATCGTTCGTACTGGCCACCGAGGCCGCCTAAGACGGCCATTAAAATTGAGTTTTGCCATTCGGGAATGGCTACATGATCGTAGTATTCGATGCCATTCACTGCAATACAAGGAGTCCAAGCTTCCAGTGGCTCAATCACGTCATTGTCAGCGCAAAAAGCTTGCTCTGACGCAGTGTTGCAAAACCCTTCTACTTGAGGCCAGCCATAATTTCCGCCTGCACTGACAATGTTTAGCTCATCGTTGGAGTTTTGACCATGCTCAGAACTATATACGATACCGTTTGCACCCAGCGCCAATCCCTGGCTGTTTCGGTTGCCGATGGTGTAGACGTATGACCCTGCGATGGGATTGTCATCGGGAATACTGCCATCCAGGTTGAGTCGGAGTGTTTTTCCTTGCAATGAACCTTCGAGCTGAGCCAATGAGGAAGAGCCAACATCCCCAGTAGTCATCAATAAGGTATTGTCTGGCAGCACCAACAATCGGCTGCCATTGTGAATTCCACCCGCTTCAATCGTCAACAATGTTTGTTCATTCACCAATGCAGTGCCATCCCAATCAAATACGCTCAAATGCTCGTCTCCATTCCATGCACTTCCCGTGCAATAGACCACAAATACTTGAGGGGTATTTTCCCAATCGGGATGCATCGCCATCCCCAGCATTCCAGGTTCGCCGCTTCCATTGCTGATGACATTTCGCTCCAAGACGACGTTGTAGTTCCCGGTTTCAGGATCGATGCGCAAAACTTCACCCGTTCGCGAAGTCATCCAAATATGATCGTCGGGCCCCCAAAGAATCTCCCAAGGAAGCTGAACACCTGTGACCAAATTGTATTCGGTCAAAGTGGTGTTGCCAACTTCCCAGGTAGGTTGGGCGAGGGCTGCGATTGTAAACACGTGAGCGGCGAAAAGAAGGGACGTAATGCGTTTCATGCGGCTAATTTAAGCCTGTTCTTTGTTAGATGACAAAGATTACAGATTCCGTTTATAAACTTCGTGCATTGCAGCTGTTCCCATTCCTTTGCTTGACCTTTGGGTGTTTGGTTTCTCCCGCTCAGGCCCAAGTGACACCGGATTGGATGTTTGCATTGGAAGGTCCGTATGTTGGCCGATTTGAACAAGCGATGGAAGGCAATGATGAGCTTGTGACTTACGACGCTCGTTTCGATGGTTTGCGAAATGGAAAGGAAAATGGTTTTGTGCTCCAGGTAGCAAAGGAGGTCAATGGGGAAATTTTCAAATCCGTTCAGATGTGGAATTGGAATGACGCGAATCAAACCGTGGAAATCGCCTCCCTCAATGACAACGAAGCGGTCACTTCAGAGTGGTTCGTTTCATCCGGTACGTTGTCTACATCACTCACAAGGGGGGCGTCAGAAGGCCATGCAGCTGTCATAGAGCGATGGCGAATCGAAAGACTTCCGGGTCAATTGCGCTGGGACAAGTATGTCAACTTTGGCGACGGTAAATGGAAGTTTCGCTGGCGTTATGTGCTGGACGAAGTGCGAGAATAGCGGCTTTTTCAGTCACGGATTCGGATGCAGTTGGATTGCTGCACAGGATCCGGCAGAGATGGCAATGGCTGCGTCTTCCATCGCAGCATCTCCGAGCAAGATTGAACCATTGCAATTCCCAGGAATAGGATAGGATTGAACAGTTTCCGAGGTATTGATCAGGATCAATGTCTTTTCATCTAAGTACGCACGTTCAATGGCGAGAACGCCTGGTGCATCGTTATTCAGATGATAATGGCATTGGCCGTACATCAGACTCATGCGTGATTTGCGGAGCACAATCCAATCGCGGGTCATTTCCCAAAGCCATTTCTCAGATTCGTTCCAATTATCGAAGCGCATCATGCGACGATTGTCAGGGTCATTCCCGCCGACATCAGCAATTTCATCGCCATAATAGACGCAAGGAATGCCGGGCTGCCCCATCAAAGATGCCATCAGCCAGCTCATTCGGAGATAACCATTCTGACCTTGGTGTTCTATCGTTCGGGTCCAACCGGCCAACTTGGTATCTTCTCCAGGGTACAATGAACCCTCTGCAAGTGACGCGAACCTTGGCCGGTCTTGGTTGCCGGAAATGTTTCCCATCAAATGATGGGGTCCATAGGCGTCAATGCTCTGTTCGGCAATGGCAATCAAGTTTTTCAAATCAGGCTTTTCGCTTGTGAATGCTGCGACATAAGCATCGTACAAATTGAAATCAAACTGTGCATCGAGCATGCCGCTGGAAAGATACTTTTTGATCAAAGAGGGCGTCCCATAGGTTTCACCGATCTGAAAAACGCTTCTTTGTGAAGCAGCAGTCGCAGCCCTCACCTTGTTGGTGAGCCTTCTCCAAAACACCTCTGGGATGTGTTTGGTGGCATCATGTCGGAAACCATCAATGCTTGTGTTTTGAACCCACCACAATGCACTATCGGTCATGGTTTCATACACTTCCTCACGCTCCAGATCCAACGTGGGCATGAAGGTGTCGAACCAAGTCGTTAAGCGCTGAGAATCCCAAAGCTGGGTGTTGAGACTGCCATCGGGCAAGTAGAGGTTGGTGACCCAATCCGGATGGGCGCTGTAGACCGGATGCTCCTGATGAACGTGGTTTGCTACGTAATCGATCAAGATGTTCATGCCTTTTTCGTGGATGGAATCTACCAAGGAATGAAACGTGCCCATGGAACCAAATCGACGGTCGATTCCGGTCGAGGCAATTGGCCAATAACCGTGGTAGCCACTGAATTTGCTCGTGATATCGGTCGACGGATCGGACCAAAAACCCCAAGCGTCGTCGGGATTGGGCGTGATGGGAGAAATCCAGATGGTGTTAATGCCAAGGGAGTCCAAATAACCGATGGCATCTTGGATGCCACGCAAATCTCCGCCTTTGTGATTGGCATCGGGATGCACAGCGGGGTCCGTTGATTTCCAATCGTTGGAAGGATCACCGTTTTTGAACCGATCGACCATCAAGAAATACATGATCATGGCTTGTCGATCGTGCCGGGTGAGCATTTCTCCTTGCCGCACGGGAGCGTCGTATTGCAGTGGAATTAATGCGTTTTGACCGATCCTGTATTGATTTGCAACCCAGATGCGAAGATGCGAACGTTCCGCATTTTTGGCGCTTGTAGGCATATTGAATTCAAAGCTTCCATTGGGATCAGCCTCTCCCGTGTGGATGCATGTGTTGTTCCAAAAAACCGTGTAACTGGAGAACGGAAGCGTTTTGCAAACAAAGCGATCGGTGTAAGCGGTTGAGAGCGTCAACGGTTCCGATGCACTGCCGATTTGTAAAATGGAATTGAACCCCCCAAATCCATTGGGCATTTGGTTTG
>DAISXU010000142.1:0-5525 GCA_036825655.1 Flavobacteriales bacterium
CACGACCTGCACCATCAATGATGTCTTTCTCGGCCGCGGCTATAATTTGGCCTTTCTCAGCAAGGAGTTTGACAACACCTTAGTCCTGGCGACGGAGGTGAAAAAGGTGTACTGCGACGAAGAAACCGGTGAACGCTACCCAGCCATCACGAGGGCCTTGCAGCATGTGTTCAAGCAGGCCATCATCAGTCACGCGTGGGAATTTGCGAAACGGCATACCCACTACACCAGCCCAGACGCAGCGCGATTGCTTTCCTCTGAGCCCACGCAAGACATCTTGCATGTCGATGCGGAGTTGTTCAAATTGGTGAGGGGGTTTGAGGTCTTGAATCACGTGAACCCGATGAATGTGGAGCGCGAACGGCGGACATTTTTCGCGTCGAAGGGAGCGACCAATCCGCAATTTGCCTACCGGCCACTTCAACTCGAACCCTTCGAGTTGAAGCGTCAACTTTTGCGAATTCCTGTGGAACGCATCGAGGATGACAGCATCAGAAAGCTCTACGAGGCCACCATCAGTGCTTACCTCGACAAAGTTGATTTGCTCGCCACCTTGGGCACACCCAATTTCTTGTACAACTCATTGAGGTATTATGGTGCACCTTCTGAGCAAGATTTAAAGAATGCTCAGTACTTGCTGCACTTGCCTGAAGTGGAGGGCGAGATTCGACCCGAAAAACGAGTTGGCACAGACGTTGCGCGTCAGGCGTTTTTGGACGGCATGGCTGCCTACGGATTCCAAGGAAAAGTGCAGGTCACATCACGCATTGTTGCTGACGCCATGGTCAACAACGCCGAACGGAAGGTCCTCCTTAAAAAGGGCGCAACCTTTCGTCCGAAAGAACTGAGGTATTTGGTCCATCACGAAATTGGCGTGCACATGGTTACGACCATGAATGCAGCAGAACAGCCCTTGAAGCTGCTTCGCATTGGCACCCGAGTTTCAACGCGCACCCAGGAAGGGCTCGCCGTGCTTGCAGAATACTTGAGCGGAAACACCACCTTGAGGAGGTTGAAAGAATTGGCCTACCGCGTGATTGCTGTGGACATGATGGTGCGAGGTGCGGATTTTGTGGAGACCTACCGCCACTTAACCCACGAACTGGACATGGAAGCTTATGCCGCCTTCTCGCTCACGACGCGTGTTTTCCGTGGAGGTGGTTTGACGAAAGATTACCTCTACTTGCAAGGGTTGAGGGAGGTTTTCGAACTGTGGCGCAATGGAGATGATTTGAGCCCTCTGCTTTTGGGCAAATGCTCAATGGAATTTTATGACACGCTGCAAGAATTGACGCAGCGTGGCATTTTGAAGGCTCCGAAATACATGCCCCTTCCCTTCACCAACCCCAGTCCAGAACAGAACGATCCGTTGTTCGATTACATCGTTACTGGGATTCGTTAATGCTTGGATAATTTCCTTGGGCATAGCCATCCCAAATGGCAGCCAACAAAGTAGGAATGAAGAACAGGGCCAACGCCATGTCATCGCATGGCAAGGATTCGTAGTGGGCGTAACTCACCAATACCGAAACGGATGCAACCGCAGGCCAGATCCAATTCGTGAACAATCCCAATGGAATGAGGTACAAGAGGTACCACGGATGAACGGTCGTTGCGAAGAATAGCCAAAGCCCCCAACCCGCCGTCCATTTTTCTGCGAGTGACCACCGTTGATTCAAAGCTGCAACTACCACGGCCCAGCCACCTGCAAGCATCATGCAAGGCCCCAGCCAAGCGATGGGGTTGTAACCTGAGAAATGCATAAAAGCATTCCTCACCGCATAATAAGGAGCTGCATTGAATTCGAATTGATTGGCAAAAAGCCGCATGCTTGACCAAGCCAAAAAAGCGAAGAAAATGGAACTAATGCCCAAGATCAGCCATGAAGGCCACTCCACCCTTCGCCGTGGCCAACGCCAAACCACCCAGGCAGGCAAAGCAAGCACAGGCAACCATTTCACCGCGATCGCCAACCAACTCGCCGCACTGGCCAAGTTTTTGGAATGAGGCCAAAGCAGGGCTCCGCTCACCGCCATTCCAATGACCACCAATTCCAAATGGCCGTTCCCAACTCCTTCCATGAGCACGAGCGGATGAAACGCATACCCCGCAGCCAATCGCCTCGGTCGCTTCCATCTGCGCAACAAAAACATCAACGCCCCAACGGCCCAAAGGTCAAACAAAACCAGAAGGCCTTGATACACGCGCCACCACTGAAGGGGAGAATCCACGCCCAGCCACCATGGAACAGCAAAGAGCAACTCAGCCACAGGCGGATAAACTCCTGAATAATCCGCACTGTTCATTTCACGTAACATCCACGCAGCATTGGCATCCACACGGTCCGGCCACTGACTGGACCAGGAATTTGGAACAACTTGAGAAGGCCACTCACCCGCTCCCAAGATCCAGCCATCCCACGCATATCGAACCCAATCTTCACTCAAATTTGGCGTCGAAGGCGCCCACCAAATCGCCAAGCGAACCACCAAAGCCCCAGCGAAGATCAAGGAGAAAGAAGACGACCCCCACTTCGCCCACGCTCCGGAAATTGCAGCAACTGCACTCGCCCAAAGAAGCAATTCACCCCAGTCTTCACGGTCCAATTGTAGCGCGTAGAATGAAGCCATGCACACCATCAGCACAGCCAATGAGGACAACAGCACCTTCATGAATTCCACGCCATTTGGGCTACCCAAGCGTAACCTGCTGCGAGCAACGCATGAAACGGGACCAACCCCCATTCCCCTAAGTAACACCCCAGTCCCATCGCCAAAGCAAAATAAGCAGCCCAACCCACCTCCCATGGCACGCCATTTTCAGTGGATTCTTGTCGGCCATTGCCTTTAGGGGTTCTCACAAATTCACCTGAACGGCCCATCCATCCTGCAAGCACCGATCGCACATTCCGCCAAGTCATTCCCGTACCCAAGAGCAACATGCCCAACATGCGCAAGCCAAAACCACCTCGGCCGCCTCGGAGCCGGTAAGAATAGGCATACATCCCAATGAGCAACAACAACGCCAGTGAAAAAATGGCACCTGCCGGCAAAACCCACGAAAAGCGCCCTGTCATGGCCTCCAAGGCCAACAAGGGAACTGAAGAAACGGTCATCAAGGCCACCGGCACGTGAATGGAACTCGCGAACAATTGCCCGAGTGCCAAGCGCCGGTTTCGCCCTCGATTCGTGGACCAGACCGCCTTGAAATGCTTGCGTGCACATGCCGCACCGCCACTCGTCCAACGGTGCTGTTGGGTAGCGTAAGCAGCAAATGTTCTTGGAAGGAGGGCCGGAGCTTCCAACTCATCCGCATACCAGATTTCCCACCCATTCAAATGTGCACGAACGCTCAAATCCAAATCCTCTGCCAACGTATCCCCAGACCACCCGCCTGAATCTGCGATCGCCTGTTTCCGCCAAACGCCAGCTGTGCCATTGAATGCTGCCCGCCCTGCGAGGACTGATCGCCCACCCTGTTCAACGGTGAAATGGGCATCCAAATTCAAGGCCTGAATTGCTGTCAAGAAAGTTTCTTGGGCATTCGCATGGCTCCAACGCGCTTGGATAGCCCCTACCCCTTCATTCCCCTGCAACTTGGAAATGGCGCGCCGCACAAAATCCGAAGATGGCCGGAAATCGGCATCGAAAATGGCAACAAACTGGGCATCTGGAACTCGTTTCATTCCATCCGCTAAAGCTCCGGCCTTGAAATCCCGGCGGTGAGGCCTCCGAATGTGCTTCCACTCGGCAGCTTCCGTTGGATGAGCCGCTAACCAAGAATCAATGCGTTGGGTTGTCACGTCTGTGCTGTCATCGAGGATTTGGATCTCGAGGCGTTCACAAGCCAATTCTATGCCAGCAACCGCCTGGAGCAGCTGCTCAACAACTTCGGGCTCATTGTAAACAGGCAACTGGACAAGAACCGTACCGATGGGAGATGAACTTTCCTTTATGATTGACTTCTTGCGATTCACAGCCCACATGAACACCCCTTGCATGCCTGCCTGCAAAAGCAGCACGGAGCCCGCGCAGAAATAAGTCACCACCAAGATGTACCAAAATATCATCAGGCAGATCGGAAATGGAGTTTGAACAACGTGCTGATGATTTTGTGACCAGCCCGCACCGAACCCAAGACCGTGCCACTCACCTTCGATGTTCCAATTCGAGCCCGATAATCCACTGGCACCTCCAAAGATTGGATTCCACATTGCGCAGCGCGCACTTGCATCTCTACCGTCCACCCGTAATTGCGGTCCTTCATGCCCAAAAGGCCATAGGCATCTCGTGTAATCGCTCTGAAAGGACCTAAATCCGTGTATTTCACACCGTACATCCAATGCATCAATCGGGTAGCGAGCCAATTTCCAAATCGCTGCTGAGGCATCAGGGAACCGGTGGTTCGCTGACCCAATTCCCTTGAACCGATGACCAGTTGTGCTTTTCCTTGAATGATGGGTGCTATGATTTGGGCCACTTGTTCTGGATAATCGCTGTAATCACCATCCAAAAAGACCAAAACATCCGCGGCCTCCCGCAACGCGGCCTCGACACCCAACAGACAAGCCGCTCCATAACCGCGTTCTTTTTCAATCAGCACCCGAGCTCCGGCATCACGCGCAACACGCGCCGTGCCGTCAGTGGATCCATTGTCTACCACCCAAATGTTGCGAATCCAAGGTGGAAGATCACCAATGACCTTGCCGATGGCCTCCTCTTCATTCAGAGCCGGAACAATCACGTCCACTGCAAGATCACCCAAATTCATGGGCGCAATTTCGCACAGCAAGCATGAACTGAAACAAGGCTCAATGAATTCTGCGACACACGTTCAGCTGGTGCGCCCGGGGTAGGCTTCTAAAGCAGCGCGCAGAATGGATACTGCTTGTTCGATTTTGGGAACATCCAAAACATAGGCCATGCGCACCTCGTCCAGACCAGCACCCTCTGTGGCATAGAAACCACTGTTGGGAGCCAGCATGACGGTGGCTCCTTTCCACTCGAATGACTCCAAGAGCCATTGGCAGAATCGGTTGGCATCGTCAATTGGGAAGCGGGCGACAGCATAGAACGCACCTCCAGGTCGCGGGCACATGACGCCAGGAATTGCCGACAACCCATCCACGAGGGCATCCCGGCGCTGGACATATGCATGACGAACCTCTTCAAAATAAGCCGGGGGAGTATTCAACGCGGCCTCCGATGCAATTTGCGCCAAGGTCGGTGGGCTCAGGCGAGCCATTGCGAACTTCATTGCGGCTCCATACACATCGGAATTCCGTGTGACCATCGCTCCGATACGAGCGCCGCACATGCTGTACCGCTTCGACACGCTGTCAATGACCACCACGTGCTCATCCAGGCCATCCATGCTGAGCACGCTTTTTGGCAGCTCACCCGAATAGGTGAATTCCCTGTAGACCTCATCGGCAAAGAGGAAAAGGTCATGCTCACGAACCAGTTGGCTCAAGGCATCCAATTCTGCCTCCGCATAAACGGATCCTGTGGGGTTCCTAGGATTGC
>DAISXU010000143.1:0-5500 GCA_036825655.1 Flavobacteriales bacterium
GGCCTGTGGTCCCGTCGAATGCGACCTTTTGAGCTTTGAAGCAACGCCACAATGCGTGTACAATGCTGCAAGCGATTCTGTCGAAACCCTCGTGGCACTGAATGCAGAGTTTTCAAATTTCTTGTGCGCGGCTCAGATTCTTTGTTTCCGTGATACGGCAGATGCCGATTGGACTTGTGGGTTTGCTGAGGATTATGGCGTTGAAATACAAAATGGTGCAACCGCGCTTTTGAATGGCCTTGCCGCCAATACCACGTATGAATTGTACTTCGTTTCGGACACCTTGGTCAGCGATACATTGCTGTTCACAACACCGGACTGCACTGCTGAGGTGCCGGGCTGCACCGATTCGGGTGCGCTGAATTTTGATGAAGGCGCGACCATCGATGACGGTTCATGCGCCTATCCCTGTGAGGACTTGATTTTAACGATTACCACGGATTGTTGGCCGGAAGAGGTGGGGTGGTCCATCGTAGACGAGGCTGGGAATGAAATTGCTGGAGCAACGGGGGGTTCTTTTGAAGAGGACGGAGCCGAGGAAGTTTGGGAAGGATGTGTTCCGCACGGTTGCCACGTCCTGACGTTGACCGATTCCTATGGTGACGGCATGTTTGGCAGCCAATGGCCTGGATGTGATTTGGATGGTAATTACGTCCTCGAAACCGTGGCGGGCGAGGTCATTGTTGCGATGGGAGATCCTGATTTTGGAGATGGCATCGATCACGCGTTCTGTGTGCCTGTGGTGCCCGGTTGTACGCTCGAAACGGCCTGTAACTTTGATCCAGAGTCCAATGCGGATGATGGAAGTTGCTTCAGCACCGGTGATGCCTGTGATGATGAAAACGAAGAAACCGTATTCGATGCCATTGGAGAGGATTGCATCTGTGCCGGAGTGCCAGCAGTGGAGGGCTGCACAGATGAAGAGGCATGCAACTTCACGGCAGAATCCAATGTTGAGGATGGATCGTGTTTTTATGTTGCCACGGGAACCATTTCCGGTCCAATGAATCCTACCGCGGGAACAACCTCTGTTTATAGTTATAACGGCGATGCGGCGAATTCGTATGAATGGAGCGTTATCAATGGTTCCATCATTGGCGAATCTGTCGGGCTTGGCTTGCTTGAAATCCAAGTAGCGTGGGATTTATCCATCGGAGGTGAAAGTGCTACTGTGGAGGTTGAAGAAATGGAATTTTCCATGGATTGTTCGGGAACAGTCACCTTGGAACTGGATGTACAGGTCAATGGCATAGGCGAAATGGAGGCTGCTGGTATGCGCATGTACCCAAATCCAGCACAAGATTTTGTCCGAATCGAAGGACTCGCCGGTTGGTCCCGTCAAGGAATTGTGCAATGCATGAATGCCCTTGGTCAGGTCGCAATGGAACAATCGTTTCAGTCGTCAGAAACCCTTGTTGTTTCCGTGACGGAATTGCCAAACGGTGTCTACACGTTGCGCCTGATGGACACATCGTTAAGCGCGAATGACGCCATCCAGACGCAATTGATTATTCAAAAATAGAGCGGTTTTATCCGTTGATTTTGATCCAGAAGGACCCCCCATGTTGCTCAACGCCTCGCGTGTTGGCGTGGTTCCAAATGGAGGCAAGTTTGTCACTCAGCGCTTTTTGCTCACTTACCCAAAACGCGGGGAAGAAAGGAGTGTAACGCTTGGGGTTGCTCACAAGAGCCATGGCTAGCATGTATTGCTCTGAATAGGCTCGGTCGCACATGTTCTGTGGATAATCCCAAGGCAGGTAGATGTCATGAATGTGCACGATTACGCCATCGGCGAGCCGTGGCATCCATTCCAAGAAAAACACAGTGGCATCCGAATTGGGGAGCACTCGGTGGCTATTGTCAATGAACAATATGTCCCCTGCCTCCAACGATTCTAGCGAAGCATCGGCTTCGAGCGCTTCAAATGGTTTCCGAACAATCACTTGAGACAATTGGTCGATTTCAGCGCGCGGATAGGGATCGATGCTTGTGATTTCCGTCAATGGACTATGCTGTGCTTTTGCAGCCGCTGCAACGAGGGTTGAGTTGCCTGATCCCACCTCCATGTAACGTTTGGGTTGGTAGTGGGCAACAAAGGTGAATAATGCAGCCATGTCGAGCCCAGGCAGGTAGCCGTTATTCCAGCCTGGCAAGAGGGCATTGGACTCATCGCTTCGCTTTTTAATTTTCACCAAATCCTCCTCATACGATTGAATCAAATCCACCTTCGCTTCAATTTCATCCCAATGCGATTGAAGCAACGAATGAATTTCGGGGAGGCCGAGGTCTGTTTCAGGTTGAAACCGAGGACGAAAGGCCACGGGGTAGTCCAGATGAACCGTTTGCCATTTGGAAGAGAGGAACCGACTCCAATGTTTAATTTTCGACACCATTCGAATCATTGACTTGCTTGACTGTCCCATTCTTTGCGCAGCTTGAGTACTTCCTTCGCCGTCCAGTCATGGGCTTCTTTGAGCAGCTCACCGCCATCACTTCCTTTGAGGGTTTTGCCGATGCTCACTTTGATGTCGATGTGTCGCTTGCTGAAATGCTTCCATGCATGCGGAATGAATTTGGATTGACCGACCCATGCGATGTCGGGGTCTTTGTATTCCAAAGCGATGGGAGTGATGGGAAAGCCACCTTCTGCGCTGATGTAAAACATGCCAGGCCTGTATTCCAATAAATCGGGGCCTATGTGTGTCGTGCCTTCGGGAAAGATGACAATCCCCAATCCATCGCGCAGGCGACTTTTCACTTCTTCTCGGGTGTTTTTGCGGCTGGATGAATCTTTGCGATTGACCCAAATCGTTCCGAGCAAAGTCGCCCCCCAACCAATGATTGGCCAGTTTTTGCTCTCACTTCGGGCTACAAATACCACGGGATGCTTGGCGGGAACCAGAACAGCATCGACGTAGCTTCGGTGGTTTCCCATGTAGATGCTCGGTTCATCAGGTAGTTCTCCTTGAACCTCAACACGGATGCCCATTAGCCGGTAGACATTTCGGATATAATGGAGCAAAACGCCATGCATGCGATTCAAGTCCTTTCCCCATATCAATCTGAGGATGATCAGGATCAATACGTAAACCAGGGACATCATTAAGAAGCCTGGAATTCGGATGAGGGATCGGATGAATCGAAATAACATTTTCAGAAGAGGTGCTTTGAGCGATGCTTCAGTCCGACGAAGATAGGGGCAGAGCTCTTTCATTGAGCACTTTGTGAATCCATGGAATGGACTTGAACTTTTTGGAAGGCAACGAATTGATTCGCAGCGCTTCCCCCGTGATTGGATGAACAAATTCAAGGTCGTGTGCACATAGAAACAATCCGCGCCCGCGGTAGAGGCCTTTGGACCACGGGTATTTGTCATCGCCAACCACGCCATGACCAGCGGCATGCAGGTGCCGTCGGATTTGATGTGTACGTCCTGTTTTGGTTTCGATCAAGGCGGCGGTCAGCGCATCCGATTGGGCCAAGAAGCCGAAGGCCATTGAATGTACATGGGTAATCGACGACTTTCCATCGAGTGGTAGCTGGATGAGCAGTTTGGCGGGCATCGTGCCATGGCAAATCGTCCAATAGCGCTTCCGAATTTTCCCGTTTTGAAACGATTGGTTGATTGCCTGTATCGATTCGCGGTGTTTTCCAAATACGACCCAACCTGCCGTTGCAAAGTCCAGTCGGTGACAGGGTTCAATTTGCGGGTTGCCTGTGGCTTTTCGGATTTGAGATCGAAACGTTTTTCCAGAATTCCCAGACGTCAAAAGACCATGAGGTTTCCAGCCAATCAATACGTGTTCGTCTTCGTATCCAATTCGAATCGAATGAATCATCCTGGGCAAGCGTTGCAACGGACGGATCGGAGCCGTCAGGGAGTTAGGCCCATTTCATGAAACATGAAGGCCCACTTGTCCGCTTGTTCATCCAAAATTTTCGACGTGGGCTTGCCAGCGCCGTGACCGGCATCTTTTTCAATCCGGATGAGTGCAGGTCGCTGACCGGATTGGCATGCTTGCAGCCGAGCTGCAAATTTAAAACTATGCGCAGGAACAACCCGATCGTCATGGTCTGCTGTAGTCACCATCGTTGCTGGATATGCGGTGCCAGGAGCCAGATTGTGGTACGGCGAATAGCCTGCCAAGTTGAGGAAGTCCACCTTGGAACTGTCCGCGCATCCGTATTCCGGAATCCAACCCCAACCAATGGTGAATTGATGGTAGCGCAACATGTCCATGACTCCAACTGCGGGAAATGCGACTGCAGCCAATTCAGGCCGCTGGGTCATGGTAGCACCCACTAGCAAGCCGCCATTGGAACCACCGGCTATGGCGAGTCGATCCGAATTGGTGTAGCCAGCCTTGATGAGGTGTTCACCTGCCGCAATGAAATCGTCAAAAACATTTTGCTTCTTCAGCAACATGCCGGCTTCGTGCCAATCTTCACCAAATTCACCACCCCCTCTGAGGTTGGGCATGGCATAAACACCATTGTTCTCCAAAAGCAATAAAAGAGAAGGACTAAAACTCGGTGTGAGGCTGATGTTAAAACCGCCGTAAGCGTACAAATAGGTCGGGCGATTGCCATCCAATTCTAAGCCTTTCTTATGCACGATGAACATAGGCACGGCCGTGCCATCTTTGGATTCATACCACACTTGCTTGGATTCGAATTGTTCCGGATTGAAATCCACTTCTGGAGCCACGAACAGCGAGCTTTCGCCAGTGGCCATGTCATAACGATAAATCGAGGTGGGGTAGGTGAAGGAGGTAAACGCGTAGAACGTCTCTGTGGCGTCTGCTTTTCCGCCAAATCCACCCGTGCTGCCGGCGGCATTGGGCAGGTCGATTTCGCGGGGGTTTTGTCCGTCGAGGTCCATGCGCACCACCGCGTTGCATGCATTGCGCAAGTAGGTGGCAAATAATTCCCCTCCCGTGGCCCTCACACCTTCCAATAAGTGTTCTGATTCAGGAATGATATTTATCCAGTCGGTCACGTTTTCACTTGAAATGCCCACCAAACGGTATTTCGGAGCGTCTGTGTCGGTCAATACCAGAAATCTTCCATTGGCATGATCGACGACGGAACTTCGGGTGTTGAAGCCGCCGATTAATTCTTGCCAAGTGGCATCAGGTTGCTCCAAATTGAGGAAGTGAATGCTATTGCCGTCCGTTCCTGTTGAAGTGCTCAGGATCAAAAACTTTCGATCCTCTGTGGCATAAGCAAAGTGATAGCGATTGGGCGCTTCGTCGTTTCGGAAGACCAAGCGGTCTGAGGACTGGTCTGTTCCAATTTCATGATAATAGACACTGTGGAACGTGTTTTCAGCACTCAGTTCACTGCCTTCAGGTGCGGGATAGCGGCTGTAGTAAAAGCCGTTTCCGACCCAGCTCGTTCCGGAGAATTTGACCCATTGCAATACGTCTCCTTGCGGTTGACCCGTTGCGAGATTGTACACGTGGATTTCTTGCCAGTCGGATCCTGCCTCATTCTGAAT
>DAISXU010000144.1:0-5440 GCA_036825655.1 Flavobacteriales bacterium
CACCTCATCCCCTGGCTGGATGGGAGAACCGTCCTCCAAAATCACCTCGCATTGAAGGCTCGAATCGACACACTCGAAAACCTTCAGGGCCACTTGGATGCCAGCAACACGGCCAGCTTCTTTCGCCTTGATCACACCCGATCGGCGCAAGCCTTCGGGTACACTTGATGCCGTGGTATGGTCACCACGCCCCAAGTCCTCGTCCAAGGCCAATTCAATCAACGACAACATCCGATTCGTCCACATGCAGCGAAGATAAGCCATGCCAACAAGTCATCGCCTTACCTTTGGTTCGTGCAGATTTCTCTCATAGCCATTGGCAAAACTCAAGCCTCCTGGATCCGGACAGGAACGGATGAATACATCAAACGGCTGAATCGGTATGCCCGGTTTCGTTTCATTGAATTGCCCGACATCAAAGCCCGTTCAGGAAAGCCTGACCCAACTTGGGTCAAATCCGAAGAAGGAAAGGTGCTTTCGAAGCACCTCGACCAAGCTGGAGTTGATCACCTGGTGCTTCTGGATGAACGGGGCAAATCCTACTCCTCTTTGTCCTTCGCCAAACACTTGGAATCGCTTCAAATTCGTGGATTGAAGCACCTCGCATTTGTCATCGGCGGGCCCTACGGTTTTGACGAGACCATCCGGTCGCGAGCTCACGGTTACTGGAGTCTTGGTCCATTGACTTTTTCACACCAAATGATTCGGCCTTTTGCAGCTGAGCAATTGTACCGTGCACACACCATTTTGAAAAACGAACCTTATCACCACGAGTAACGAAAAAGCCACCGCTTTTCCGGTGGCTTTTCGATTGATCAGTAAGGAATCAACGGCTTATTCAGCCAAGACCGTAACCAAGTTGTTCAACACTTCCACGGTTCCTCCTCCCACGGTGAAGCGCTCTTCGGAATTGCCATTCTTTACAATGACTTCGCCCGATTGAAGCGTCGTGATCAAGGGAGCATGTCGATCCATGATGCCAAGGCTACCGTCGGCCCCTGGAAGCCCTACATAGGTAGCTTCTCCAGAGAATAATGTGGTGTCGGGGGTCAGGATCTCTACTTTCATCTGAATCTGAAATTTGAACGTCCGAATGCTCGCGCTTACGCCTGAGCTTCTGCCAACATTTTCTCGCCTGATTCGATTACTTCCTCAATGGTGCCTTTCAAGTTGAAAGCGGCCTCTGGCAAGTGATCGAGTTTTCCGCTGAGGATCATTTGGAACCCTTTGATGGTGTCCTCAATGCTCACCAAAACCCCAGGGATTCCCGTGAACTGCTCGGCAACGTGGAAAGGCTGAGAAAGGAAACGAGAAATTCGACGAGCTCGCGAAACGGTCTGCTTGTCCTCTTCACTCAATTCATCCATACCCAAGATGGCGATGATGTCCTGCAGCTCCTTGTAGCGCTGCAAAGTCTCCTTCACATCTTCTGCACACTTGTAGTGCTCTTCACCGACAACATCCGGAGTCAAAATCCGTGAAGTTGAATCGAGCGGGTCTACCGCTGGGTAGATGCCCAGTGAAGCAATCTTTCGGCTCAATACCGTTGTGGCATCCAAGTGAGCAAACGTGGTCGCTGGAGCCGGGTCAGTCAAGTCATCCGCAGGAACGTAAACGGCCTGAACAGAAGTGATGGATCCCCGCTTCGTTGAGGTAATGCGCTCTTGCATGGCACCCATTTCCGTCGCCAAAGTTGGTTGGTACCCTACGGCCGAAGGCATCCGTCCCAAGAGGGCCGAAACTTCCGATCCCGCTTGCGTGAAGCGGAAAATGTTGTCAATGAAAAACAGGATGTCACGACCTCCAGATTGCTCATCTCCATCCCGGAAATACTCCGCAACGGTCAATCCTGAAAGTGCAACCCGAGCACGAGCCCCTGGAGGCTCGTTCATTTGGCCAAACACCAACGTCGCCTGGCTCTGCGCCAACTCCTCCTTGTTCACTTTTGAGAGATCCCATCCACCGGCTTCCATGCTCTCTTGAAACTCCTTTCCATACTTGATAACGCCAGATTCAATCATCTCACGCAGCAAGTCATTTCCTTCACGAGTTCGCTCACCCACACCGGCGAAAACGGAGATGCCTTCATACCCCTTCGCAATGTTATTGATCAATTCCATGATCAAAACGGTTTTTCCAACTCCCGCGCCACCAAACAATCCAATCTTACCACCCTTCGCATAGGGCTCAATCAAATCGATGACCTTGATGCCCGTGAAGAGAACGTCCGTTGAAGTTGAAAGGTCCTCAAAACGCGGAGCCTCTTGGTGAATGGCACGACCACCCTCCATGCTCACTGCAGAAATGCCATCAATCGCAGTTCCTACTACATTGAACAAGCGGCCTTTGATTTGCTCGCCAACAGGCATGGTGATGCCTTGTCCCATCGCAGTCACCTTCATGCCACGGCTCAGGCCTTCGGTGGCATCCATCGAAATGGCACGTACCGTGTCGTCACCGACGTGTTTCTGAGTTTCCAACACCACTTTCGTGCCGTTGTTGTCGATTTCCATCGCGTCCAGGATTTCTGGAAGCGCAACACCAGCGGGAAAAGTCACGTCCACTACAGGACCGATGACTTGGGAAATGATACCTTGAGAAGCCATGAGGGATTCGGATGTTCCGTGTAAAATTCGCCGCAAAAGTACACTTAAAAATGCATTGTTCGCAACCTAACTTTGCCGTTGTGAACATTCACCAAAACGCGAACACCTTTCGAGCCGATGCACCGGTGGTTTTAACCATCGGAACCTTCGATGGAGTCCATGCGGGGCACCGGGCCGTTTTGGACCGCGTAAAAGAGCGAGCGGCACACCGAGGCGCAGAAACTGTGCTCCTCACATTCGACCCGCATCCGCGCACGGTTTTGCATCCCAATCACCATGGATTGCGCCTTCTGAACACGCTTGGCGAAAAAGCGGCGTTATTGAAAGAGGCCGGTGTGGACCACCTGGTCGTTCACCCGTTCAATGTGGATTTGGCGCGCATGACCCCCAAAGAGTATGTCCAAGATTTGTTCGCCGATGGCATTCGACCAGAAGCAGTCATTGTGGGTTATGACCACCGATTTGGCAGAAACAGGGAAGGCTCCTTCGAATCGCTTCAGAATCTGGGAACAGTCCATGGATTTGATGTGGAAGAATTGCCTGCGCACTACGAAGAAGAAACGAGGGTAAGCTCCACCAAAGTGAGGGAGGCCCTCTTGTCCGGTGCGGTTGAAGATGCCGCCAAATGGCTGTGTGCGCCTTACCCTTTAACCGGCAGAGTCATTCAAGGAGCAGGTCGCGGCAGGGATTGGGGCTTCCCAACAGCCAACCTCGACGTGAATTCCGAGCTGAAACTCATCCCGGCAGAAGGCGTTTATGCCTGCTGGGCCCACGTTGAAGGCAGGAAAAAAGCAGAACAGGCCATGGTTAACATTGGCCAAAGGCCCACCGTTTCCGCCTCGGGCGAACGAAGCATTGAAGCGCACTTGTTGGATGCAGGGGGTGATTTCTACGGTCGAGTGGTGCAATTGCACTTCATTCAGCGACTCCGCGAAGAACGGAAGTTCGATGGGACCCAAGAGCTGATCGCACAGTTGCAACATGACCGCCGAGCGGCGGTGGCGGTTTTTCAAGGCACCCTTCCTCCCAACCCGAAGTTCAACCCTACCTTCCCTGCATGAAGATCTGGTTATTCGTTTTTGGACTTCTCATCTCTGCTTCCTTGACGGCGCAAAACGACAGCCTGGTGATTCCACGTTTCGAACCTCTGCAGGCAGGAGACTCTTCATGGGAGCGTGCTCCTGTTTATCGCTCTTTGAAAAAGGCACTGGCCGTGGAGGATCCGACCACCATTTATCGCTTGGACTTGAGCCGACAGCGATTGAGCCAAGTTCCTCCCGAAATCGAAGCGTTCACCTCGTTGCGGGAATTGGTGCTCGATCGGAACAAGCTGAAAGATTTGCCTGATTTTCTATCGAATTTCATCCATTTGGAGATTTTTTCGGCTGAAGAAAATGAACTCCCGGCCTTTCCTGCAAGCATGTGGTCGTGGCCCAGCCTGAGGATTCTCCGCCTCGGAGACAATTGGATCGAAGCAATCCCCATGGACATTGATGCGCTCAAGCACCTGGAAATCCTGAGCGTTTGGTCCAATGTCATCGGGGTTTTCCCAGTTTCCTTGAGCGAATTGCCTGAGCTCAAACAGCTGGATCTGCTCAACAATGACATGACGGCGGAGGAGCAGGAATTGCTGCGCATCTGGCTGCCTGATGTTGATGTGGTCATGTCCCAACCGTGTCGGTGTGAATTCGAGGACTGAACGCATGGTGGAAGCCATCGCTGCGGTGGTGAACCTCTCCTACACCGTACTTTACATGCAAGCATCTCCTTGGGCCTTCCCGGTCGCGGCATTCGGAGCCATTCTCTTTGCTGGCATCTGTTGGCGCAAGAGCATGCTCGCGGAATTCGGACTTTGGGTTTTCTACATAGGATTCGCGGTCTATGGTTGGATCACGACATCCGAACATTGGCCTGAACCGGCGTTTTCAGCGCCGCACCTTCACCTGTTCTCCTGTGTGTTGGTTTTAGCAGGCACTTGGATGCTCGCGAGGCTTTTGAGGGCCTGGGGTGAGCGCACAGCTGCAGGTTGGGATGCATTCACCACCGTGGGCAGCTTGGTCGCCACGTATTGGATGTTGTCCTTTGACCCGTTGAATTGGTGGTATTGGATGGTCATCGATGCGGCAGCCGTTGTCCTGTACTTGAAGAATGGACTGTTTTGGGGAGCTGGGTTGTTCGCGGTGTATGGCCTGCTCGCATTTGAAGGCTGGTTCAATCTGTTCACATGGATTTGAGAAAAGGCCAAATCATCCTCACAGGCGTAGAATCCTCGGGCAAGTCCACCTTGTCCGCCATGCTTGCCAAGCACACAGGATGGGCACATGTGAAAGAGTTCGCTCGGTACGACCCCAAAGTAATCGCTGGCCAGCACGAGCTAGCGGATCTCAAGCGGCTCCTTAATGAACAGCAGGCAACTGCCGACGACCACCGAAAAACCGGGCCTGTAATCTGTGATACAGGGGCGCTTGTCCTTTCCATCTGGAGCGAGGTGCGATTTGGTCAGCCTCTGCAAGGTGCAAGGAGAATAGCCGAGTCCGCATCCATCTACCTGCTGCTAGCCCCAGACATTCCATGGGAACCGGATCCTCTGCGAGCCTCTCCAAACAAACAAGAGCGCGAGGGACTGCATGCGCGTTACGTGCAGCGCTTAACGGAGTGGAACTTACCGCATGCTGTAATACGCGGAAACGCCCTCGAAGGGCGTTTCCATCAGGCCATTGGGGCCTTAAAAGTTCGAGGGTTCGATATCAGCGAATGATGAACTTCACTGGTATGGTGTATTGGACACTTACCGCTTTTCCGCGCTGTTCACCTGGTTCGAAATCTGGAAGGCT
>DAISXU010000145.1:0-5439 GCA_036825655.1 Flavobacteriales bacterium
CAAATTGAACTAAGCCCCTGATTAACCCCGGTTAGTTAGGGGTTTTTTTTGGCCTTCGACCAGCTCACCAGTCCTCGTGTGCGGGGAATGCTGAACAACGATAACCTTCCGATTTCAACCAAGTCAGGTACCGAGGGAGAATCGAAAGCAGCCGGGTAGCCGCGCGTTCAGAGTCGTGAAAAACCACAATGGCTCCAGGTCGGGTGTGGGTTATTAGGCGGGCATAGCAATCCTCGGCTGTGGACCGGTCATCCCAATCGCCACTCAGGACATCCCACATGACGATCCGCGTATGCGGATGCAAGGCATCTGCCTGCTGACGTGAAATCCGACCATAGGGCGGCCTAAAAAAGCGGCCATTGCCAACGAGTTCTTTGCACTGCAAAAAACTGCGCAGGTAGGCCCTAGTCGGTGTTTCCCATCCCGACTCGTGGCGGTGCAAGTGATTTCCAATTTCGTGACCATCCGCATTCAGTTCTGTCAAGACCTCTGGAAAGCGCTCCAAATTTTGGCCTACACAAAAGAACGTGGCTGGTGCATGGTGAGCCTTCAAAATCTGCATGACTTGCCGAGTAATAACCGGATGGGGGCCATCATCGAAGGTCAAATACACCGCCGGTTGTCCATCCACCTCTCGTGGACCATTCCAAGTGAGGTGGCTGGCAACTGCTTTTAGAATAGGCGGCGTTTTGGATAGATACATCTCATGCGCTTGATCGCCCGCAAGTTAAAGGAAACAAGTCAAGGACAGCAGGCCCGCGCTTCCTACCTTTGCAGGCAGAAACCGAGCAGCTGGCAACCCATGGATTACGATTTTCAAAGCATCGAGGCCCGCGCAAAAAGCGTGTGGAATGAACGTCAGGCCTACCGCGTAACAGAAGACCCGAGTCGACCAAAGTTCTACGTGCTCGATATGTTCCCTTATCCGTCCGGGGCAGGATTGCACGTCGGTCACCCCCTCGGGTACATTGCGAGCGATGTGTTTGCTCGCTACAAGCGACATTGCGGATTCAATGTGCTGCACCCCATGGGGTATGATAGTTTTGGGCTTCCCGCTGAGCAATATGCCATTCAAACGGGGCAGCACCCTGCGGTTACCACTGAAACGAACATCGCGCGGTACCGTGGTCAGTTGGATCAAATGGGGTTCTGCTTTGACTGGAGTCGGGAAGTGCGAACAAGCGACCCTTCTTACTACCGCTGGACTCAATGGATTTTCGCAGAACTTTTTGAATCCTGGTACGACACCTCCGCTCAACGTGCGCGCCCCGTCGAGGAGTTGGTTGCGGCTTGGGAGGCCAACGGAACTTTTGCGGCTGAACCCGCATGCGATCCGGATTGGTGGAAATCTCTGGACCGAGAGGCTTATCCTTTTTTTGGAGAACATTTTGCTGGGGATTTCACTGCAACCGATTGGTCCTCGATGAGTGCCAATCAACAGCGTGGAATCTTGATGCATTTTCGCCTTGCCTACCTCGCTGACAGCGAGGTGAATTGGTGCCCGGCGCTTGGCACCGTTCTCGCCAATGACGAAGTGAAGGACGGGTTGAGTGAGCGAGGAGGCCATCCGGTGGAACGGAAGCGGATGCGCCAATGGATCATGCGCATTTCGGCTTATGCAGATCGGCTTTTGACCGGATTGGATGGGCTGGACTGGACGGACAGCATCAAAGAGGCGCAGCGCAATTGGATCGGGCGAAGTGAAGGTGCCGCAGTGCTGTTTTCCGTGCCAGGATTGGTGGAGAAAATCGAGGTGTTCACGACACGTCCCGACACGTTATTTGGTGCAAGCTTCATGGTTTTGGCCCCGGAACACCCATTGGTAGAGCGCATTACAGCTGATGAGCGCAAAGGCGATGTAGAGGCGTATCAACGCGCAGCAGCAAAAAAATCGGAACGGGATCGCCAAGGCGATAAAGAAGTAACAGGGTGCTTCACCGGGGGACACGCAATCAATCCACTCAGCGGCGAGGAATTGCCAATTTACATTGCCGATTACGTGCTCGCAGGATACGGCACAGGAGCCATCATGGCAGTTCCCGCTGGCGATGATCGGGATTGGCGCTTTGCCCAAGCATTCAACTTAAAGGTCCCCAGCATCTTTGAAGGGCATGATTGCTCCATCGCGGCCTGTACTGAGAAATCTGCTGTTCTCAAGAATTCCGGGCCCTTAACGGGATTGACAGCGCTGGAAGCCATTCCAAAAGCCATCGAATTAGTAGAAAAGGGAGGCCACGGTTCGGGCCGCGTGAATTTCAGGCTTCGCGATGCGGTCTTCAGCCGACAGCGCTATTGGGG
Source organism: Flavobacteriales bacterium (assembly GCA_036825655.1). Taxonomy (GTDB): domain Bacteria; phylum Bacteroidota; class Bacteroidia; order Flavobacteriales_D; family Sanyastnellaceae; genus JALQTD01. The sequence continues at coordinate 2,299 of DAISXU010000145.1, forward strand.
CGAGCCATTCCCTGTGTTTTATGAAGGCGACGTGCCACATTTGATTCGGGACGAACAGGTGACGCTTCCACCAGTGGACGCATACCTTCCTACGGAGGATGGAGAACCGCCATTGGCGCGTGCTGCCCGTGAAGATTGGCCCGTGTTCAAAGGTGATCGAATGGACTTCAATACCATGCCGGGATGGGCTGGATCGAGCTGGTATTTTTTGCGTTACATGGATCCTCAAAACCGAGAGGCATTTTGTGCCCGAGAAAAGTCTGATTACTGGGGCCAAGTAGACCTGTATGTGGGAGGGGCGGAGCACACCACTGGTCATTTGCTCTACTCGAGGTTCTGGACCAAGTTTCTCTGTGACAGAGGTTGGATTGGGTTTGATGAACCCTTTAAAGCCATGATCAACCAAGGCATGATTCTGGGGAGATCCAATTTTGTTTATCGGATCCAGGGGACAAACACCTTTGTGACATACGAGCAGCGGAAAGGACATGCTACCCAAAAATTGCATGTTGACATTTCCCTTGTGAACAATGATCAATTGGACCTCCAAGGATTCAAGGCGTGGCGCAGTGAATTTTCCGACGCGGAATTCATCCTCAATGACCAAGGAGTTTACCGATGCGGTCATGAAGTGGAGAAAATGTCAAAGTCGAAGTACAACGTTCAAACGCCAGATGAACTTGTCGAAAAATATGGCGCCGATACGCTCCGATGTTATGAGATGTTCCTCGGCCCTTTGACGCAACACAAACCTTGGGACACGCAGGGGATCAGCGGAGTACACAATTTCCTTCGCAAGTTGAATCGGCTCTTCGCCAACCCCACGAATGAACCTGCCTCAGAAGCTGAATTACGCATCTTACATCGGACCATGAAAAAGGTCACCGATGACATTGATCGCCATGCATTCAATACGGTGGTTAGCGCTTTGATGATTGGCGTCAACGAATTCACTGAATGCGATTCAATCAGCAACGAAGTTCTGCGTCCGTTGGCCATTTTAGTCAGTCCTGTCGCGCCCCACTTGGCAGAGTCTCTATGGACTCAGGCTCAAGGTGATGGGCTGGTCATCGACGCAGCCTGGCCCACGTTGGAGGAACGTTGGTTGGTGGAAGACGAGGTCGAACTTCCCGTTTCATTCAATGGCAAAGTGCGATTCAAGCTAACGGTGGCAGCAAATATGCAACCGGCTGATGTTGAGAGCCTTGCGAGAAGTGATGAACGAACCATGAAACAAGTTGGCGACAAGACGGTCCGAAAAGTCATCGTCGTGCCGGGTCGGATCGTGAACATCGTATTGGGCTAAGCCTTCAAAACCCGGAAAAATGAGGTGTTGATAAACCCTCCTTCCGGTCTGGGTTTTAGTCCCTAATTAATGGTGTTTTGTCTTGTTTTTTGGCCTATTTATTCGCATATTGCAAGGCCTGTCGCCTCCAAATTATTCACGTGAATCGCTGATCACCGAGTCACGATGGATTCTTGTGTCCAATGATTAAATTGGCGGGAGTCAGGCAACCTGACCTTCACCAAACTCACGCGACATGCGGATTCTCGCCATTTGGTCTTTGTTGTTTTGCTTGGGGCATTCTGCCCTTTTCGCACAGCCAGCAACAAACTTTTTACCCGACCCCATCCCCGATGGCAGCTGGCTGGAAGCCCAAACTTGGGCCACGCATTCCGGTCTAGTCGGTGCAACAGACCTCTCTGGCCAGACGACTTACCGTCTTGTTCTTCACGTCCCCTCCCCGTCCACCTACATTTCATCCATCGGAGGGGATGCTTCGAATCCCTTTATACTGGAGTCAACTTCTTCCCCCGCTTGGTTCAATTCCGACTTTGGGGTCAACCTGGGCTCGGATGTTTCACCATTACTCGGCGCGTTCATTCCTGATTACGATTTTGACAGCTGGCTTACCATCGGCGCTGCAACAGAAGTGGATGGATACTCCCTTTCCATTGCTGCCGGCCTCATCAATCCCTTTGAGGCCTTCAATGCGGGCGAAAATGTATTGGTAAACGACCCCATCGGATTCGCGCTCTTCAATCTTTACCCAGGTTTCCAGGAAAATCATCCTGCATTCGCCGGGGAAGACTTAGCCATTACACTTGGCCAAATCACCACTGCTGGTGAGCTTTCAGGCCAAATTTACATCCAGCTGTTCCCTGACGGCACCCAAGATTCTGAACTCCGCTGCTCCTACCCCATCCTCAGTGAAAACCCATTTGAGCAGGTAGGATGCACAGACGCGCTTGCTTGCAATTTCGACCCTGCTGCAGCGGTTGACAACGGTTCTTGCACCTACGCGGCGGACAACCAAGACTGCAACGGAAACCCGCTGCCACCAGAAGGCTACTGGATTCAAGCAGAGCCTGAGGCTGAGCACGCAGGCATCATTGGCGACACCGACCTGTCAGGACACACCACCTACAACTTAATGCTCCACACGCCTTCTCCAGAAGTGTTTGTTTCAGCAATGGGCGGTGATGTGGACAACCCCTTCGAACTCAACTCTACGGCTTCCCCAGCTTGGTTCAATGATGCTGCATTTGGGGAAAATCTTGGGAGCGAAATCAACCCCGCCTTGTTCAGCTTCTTGCCACAAGTGCAGTTCGATTCATGGTTTACCATTGGAGCAAGTTCTGAAAGTGACGGTTACAGCCTATCGACTGCAATCGGTGACATCAATCCTTTCTCGGCGTTCAATGCCAATGAGAACATTTTAGTGGATGACTCCATCGGTTTTGCGATTTTCACCACTTACCCTGGAGGGGTTGATTTTACCAACCCTGCATTTGCTGGAGATGACCATGCTGTGCTTTTGGGCCAAATCACGACAGCCGGAACCCTTTCGGGCTTCATTTACCTCCAGTTGTTCCCGGATGGAACACAATCCAGTGACATCCGGCATCGCTTCCCCATCCTGAATTCCAACCCGAATGGTGAGCCTGGTTGCACAGATTTTGCCGCCTGCAACTACGACGCAAGTGCTTCAGACGAAGACGGCTCGTGCTCCTACGCCGAGGAAGGGTACGACTGCGGTGGCAACTGCCTAGCGGACACCGACGGAGATGGCGTGTGCGATCCATTTGAAATTGAAGGCTGCCAAGATGCGGCAGCTTGCAACTACGACGCCTCTGCGA
>DAISXU010000146.1:0-5307 GCA_036825655.1 Flavobacteriales bacterium
ATCACTACGAAATTGACCCGTCTACTGCCGGCGCTCGATCTGCATTGATGGAGGAGTACAGCAGCAATGTGGACGCCAACCTGACCCGCTATGGCTCCATTGAAGTGAGCGTTTTGGATGCGGACCCACAGGTGGCTGCGAACATCGCAAATGACATTGCATTCTTGGCCGATTCAGTTGCCAATCAACTGCGGAATGAACGGGCTCGAGCGGCATTGAAATATGCGGCGTCCTCGTTCCAACAGGTGCAAGACGAGATTGGCGAGATGGAGGTTAAAATCAGCGTCCTTCACGGCCTAGGGCTATATGAGTTTGAAACCCAAATCGGAGGCCTCAACGAGCAATACGCCACCGCCATGGCTGAAGGAAATCTCCGCAATGCTCAACTCATCAAGGAGCAAATGGCCGAATTGTCTCAGCACGCAACCGAGTTTTCCAAGCTTACGAGCCTGATCGAGGCAGCCTACGAGCGGGAGGCGGTTTTGAAAAAGCGTTACGAATTGATGAAACTGGATGCCGAGACGCAGCTGGCCTCCGCGTTCATCGTTGACTACGCTGCCCCTGCTGACAAAAAGGCCAAGCCCATTCGCTGGCTCATCGTAGCCGTCTCGGTGCTCTCCACCTGTGCCTTCGCCTTGTTGTTGCTCCTCGCCATCGAGAACATCCAACGGTCACAAGCGGCATGAAGGTTGGAGCGGGGTCGGACCGAGTGGTCGTGGCCTGCTCGATGCTGTTCGCCATCGCACTGGCTGCAGCATGGTGGGTGGATGCCTGGTACGCAGCATTGCTGCCGGCCGTCCTGACCGTGGCCTGGCTTGGAGCATACCGTTTTGAGCTTTACATGGCCGTACTGGTTGCTGCTGTGCCATTGAGCTTGAACCTCGAAGACATTGGAGGGGTGGGGCTGTACCTGCCCACTGAACCCATGCTCGCGGGCGCCTTGTTCCTCTTTACGGCCCGTTCCTTCCGTGGAAGGTCTTTGCCCCCTGAACTCCTCCACCATCCCGTTACACGTTGGATTGGGCTCAGCCTCGCCTGGATTGCATTCACAGCTATTTTGAGTTGGAATCCAATTATTTCCTTCAAATTCCTCTTGGCTAGAATGTGGTTTGTCGTCGGATTCTATTTCATCGCAGGACATATTTTCTTGCATTCACCACAGGCCAAATCCCGCGCCATACTCCTTTATGCTTTCCCCTTAGCCATTGTCATCTGCTACACCCTCATCCGGCATGCTGGATATGGTTTTGACAAGGATGCTGGCCATTGGGTGATGAGTCCATTTTTCAAAGATCACACCTCTTATGGTGCCGTCTTGGCGATGTTCATCCCTCCCGTTCTCGCCCTGTTCTTCTCCAAGCGGTACGCTTTGGTTTGGAAATTGATTATCGGGGGGCTTTTGGGCATCTTGTTGATTGGCATGGTGCTGTCTTACACGCGAGCTGCTTGGGTTTCTTTGGCCGCAGTGGGTGCATTGTACGGCCTGATGCGTGTGGGATTCAAGTTGAAAACGCTGCTCCTTCTCGGGACAGCTGGCCTTGCTGCAGGAGCTTTGGTTTTGGATTCGTTGTTGATTCAATTGGAGCGAAACGATCAGGACAGTTCTGACGATTTAGCGGAGCACGTCGAATCCATTTCGAATGTTTCGAGTGATGCTTCCAACTTGGAGCGCCTCAACCGATGGAGTTGTGCCCTCGCTCTCTTCCAAGAGCACCCCTTCGTTGGTTGGGGACCTGGGACTTATCAATTTGTCTATGCGCCGTTTCAACGTTCCGAACACTTGACCATCATCAGCACGAACAATGCAGATGGCGGCAATGCGCACAGTGAGTACTTGGGTCCACTGGCAGAGCAAGGCTTGCCCGGGGCCCTATTCATGTTGGGGCTTTTTGGCTGGGTCTTGCACCTGGGATTTAAAATTTACCGGAAACTACAAGATCCCGAGGAGCGCCTCCTGGCGACTGGGGTATTCCTCGGACTTGTCACCTACTTTGTGCACGGTGTGCTCAACAACTACTTGGACACAGACAAAGCAAGCGCTCCCTTCTGGGGATTCATAGCACTACTGGTCGTTTGGGACCTTCATTCGGAAAAAAAGCAAGCCGCCAACTAGCGAAACCTTGCCAACATCAGTGCGGTATCATCGAAAGTAGGCTCTGCCCCTCGAAAAACCTCCACCGCCCGGAGCAAATCCTCCTGGATGGCTGCAACACTCATCCCTCGGCGTTCCCGCACCAGTTTCTCCATCCGCTGCATTCCAAAAGGCACACCCTCTTCATTCTCTTGCTCCACCAAGCCATCCGTGTAGCAAACCAAAACGCTATCGGGTTTTACTTCCAAACGCCCCACATCCACTGATGGAATTTCGGCGAACATCCCCAGTCCGACAGAACCGTTCACCAATTGCTGGGCCTCGCCCCCCGCTGCCATCAACAAGGGCGGATTGTGACCGCAATTGATGTAACTCAACTCACGGGTCGAGCGGCGGTACCTCGCCACAAAAAGGGTGATGTACTTTTCGCCGCGGGCGTTCGCCATGACCCGCTCGTTTAGTTTGCGAATGCTCCCTTCCAAATCTGCCGATTCTCCCTGCAAAATTGCACGAAGATTGGCCTGAAAGTTGGACATCAAAAAAGCCGCTGAAACGCCTTTTCCGCTTACATCGGCCATGCAAAATATAAGCTGGTCGGAATCAACAGCGAATAAGTCATAGTAGTCGCCCCCCACTTCACGGTGCGGACGGTAATGCGCAGAAATTTCAATGTTGGGGTCATCCGGCCAGGTCGTCGGAACCAACAAGGCTTGCATTTCTGCCGCCAATTCCAATTCCCTCCGAGTGGCCTCCTGGCGAATCGCTTCTTGCGACAACCTTCTGTTGTGCAGAGCAACCACCATCACATTGGTCAAGGTTTGAATGAAGTTCAAGTGCTTCACAACCGGGCTTACCCCAAGCTCCTCATCTTGATCGCCAGCCAAAACGTAAGCGACTACGCGCTGGTCGTGCTCCACCGGTACAACTACGTCAAAAACTTGCTCGCCGGAACTCGATACCAGAGATACCCTTCCACCTTCGAAGGCAGTCTCGGCCGCGACAGGGGGAAGTGCCCCATCCACTCCAGTGGCAAGTACGCAACGCCATTCGCCGCTGACCGAGGTGTACAAGACGAGTCGTTTGATGCCCAAATATTCCGCAAGCGTTAGCCTGTAATGCTCGAGCAACTCTTCTTCAGATGCTTGTGCATTGATGGCTCGAGTGACCTCGAGCAGGGCGCTCAATTTGTAGTCTTGGACTTCGAGCTTTTTTTCTAGGCGTTCGAACCTGGGCGTCATGGAAGGTTTATTTCTTCACCCGTTCGACGTACTCGCTCGTCCGGGTATCCACCTTGATCCAATCCCCCGTATCCACAAATAGTGGAACGCGGACCTCTACTCCAGAATCGGTCGTTGCAGGCTTCAACGTATTGGTTGCCGTATCTCCTTTAATTCCGGGTTCTGTGTAGGTGATCTCAGTCTCCACGTGGTAAGGAAGTTCACAACTCAAAACACGCTCTTCATCCGCATGAAATTGCAACTGACATACTAGGCCATCTTGCAAGAACGCGGGAGCATTGATGACATGCTCTTCAACTGGAATTTGCTCGTACGTCTCGGTGTTCATGAAGTGGTAGCCCATTTCATCTTGATAAAGGAACTGGTACTCACGCGTTTCAATTCGAACTGGCTCGATTTTTACGCCTGCATTGAAGGTGTGATCGACGACTCGACCCGTGCTCAAATTTTTCAATTTAGTGCGAACAAACGCAGCACCCTTACCCGGCTTAACATGCAGAAATTCAACAATTTGCCACAAACCATGGTTGTGATTCAACACCAGGCCATTCTTGATATCAGAAGTAGTTGCCATACTGATTGAGTTTCCGCGAAGATAACCTACAACGCGTAGGAGACACGCATTCTCAAATCGCACCGGTTGTTAGAGTCAAAGCGCCAAGGACCAGAATCAGGCAACTTCCATGCATCAGCGCGATGAAGGACTGCGACACTTGCTGCCAGTTTCCAATGCGGGTTGACTTTCCACCTAATTTTCATCCACCACCGCTCGCTGATGCCCGTCAAAACCGTGGTTTGCCAAGAACGAGCGTTGGGCTCCAGCCGGTGAATTAACTGACCCGTTGGCAGTTCCCCCATGGAACATCCGGCATTCCATTTCCAGCGACCACTCGCCGATTGAAGGAACCACAACACCCCCCAAGCTTGTCCCTTGGGGAAGGTAAAATGGGCCCAAACCTTCACTCCCCATAACTCTTCATCTCGCTTGAATTCCAACAACAGATTCTGAAGGCCCTCTGCCCCTTGAACCCTAGCCATGGCCTGCGTTTGGCGGTTCAATTTGAAACGCGAAAGGCCTTCCCACTCCAGTTCCTCCGGATTCCAATTCCACCTCAGAAAGTGATCCCATTTCAGGCCTTGAGCCTCCATGCCCCACATGAACTTCCGGTCATTCGTCCCCCTCAATTCACCCCATCCCAAGGCAGGATGATTGGCAGGAGATTGCCTGAATTGAATGAAGCCATCAATGTGTTTGGTCCAAGGGATAATCCAGCCCAATAACCCAGCCCAGCTTCCAGGAGTCATGATCCACTCACCAGCGAATCGGCTCCTTGGATAATCACGCTCAAAGTGAATCCCTCCGAATCCTGACCATTCGCTTGACCTTCCAATGATTCTGCCTGATTCAGCGGCAATCCCCCAGGCACCGCGCTGGGTTTTGGTCTTCATGGCAGCAGCCAGCCTGAGTGGACGCACAACCGCTCGATTGCATTCTGCCCATGTCCGGTGTTGCCCGTCGCGGTACCACGTTACAGGTTGCCCCTCCGAAAGGAGAACTTCTCGCTGGCCGGCATCCAAAGAGAAAACGAATTCCCTCCCCTGCAGCGGAACGCGGAACGCCATGCCTCGCCTAACATGCAGCGCATCTCCTGATAAAATGGGCCTCACAGACTGCGTCACCTGTTGCACCGAAGTCGCACTTCTCAATCCATCAAAAGGACTTGCATTCCAACCGACGAGGCCCTGTCCCCAGCGGATGACGTGGTCACCCAAAATCGCCTCCACACCCCGCAAGCGCGGCAGGACGACAAACCCACCGACGTGATCGCATCCCTTCTCACCAGCTCCACGGTCCAATCGCAGCCCCCAATGAGCGCTCCTGTAAATCTTTAACCCTGTTCCATAGGACGGCCCAACAACAGAATCCAATGGCTGCCTGCCATGCACCCAGTCCACATCCCAATCCAGTTGAAGCCT
>DAISXU010000147.1:0-5270 GCA_036825655.1 Flavobacteriales bacterium
GCTCAAAGGAAGTCCTGCTGGGAACCAACTCCTTGTCGACTTTGCTTTGGCTGCCATGGAGGGCGAACAACTCGGCACAGACGATGCTACTGACTTGTTGGCCATCAGCTTCTCATCCACCGATTATGTTGGGCATCAATTCGGGGTGCATGCGCAAGAAACGCAAGACGTTTATTTAAGACTCGACCTGGAACTTGCCCGCCTCTTCAACGAACTGGACGAAAGAGTCGGGGCGGGAAATTGGATGTGCTGGGTATCGGCAGATCATGCTGGTGCGACGGTTCCCTCCCTGGGGAATTCACTCGGAATGCCCGTGGATTATTGGAAGCCTGGCAACATGATTGAAGCAGTAGAAGCGGCTTGCACCGAAGCCTTTGGTGAAGGACCTTGGGTCCTCAACTATTCGAACGATCAGTTTTTCATGGATCGCGAAAAAATCAAATCGGCGGGGCTTGCGCTCCTGGACGTGGCTGAATTAGTTAGGACAACTGCAGCAATGGATGAGAACGTTTACCGGGCCGTTTGCCATGCTCACCTCGATGCACTTGGAGCCACCGAAGACCCTGTACTTAGCCGACTGCAATGGGGAGCGCACCCTTCAGGGTCGGGTGAAGTCATCGTAGTCCCCAAGCCCGGTTGGATCAATTATGGACGGAGTGGTACCACGCACGGTTCACCCTACGCCTACGACACCCATGTTCCTTGCATTTTTTACGGTTGGGGAATCCAACCAGGCGCCACATACAAAAGGACATTCATCCGGGACATTGCGCCCACCGTTTCAGCGCTCATTCACAGCCCACTGCCTAACGCCTCTTCAGGTCAGGTCATCAACGACATCTTTGCACAATGAATCCAATTCGAATCGTTTTGCAGCGGGCCACACAAGATCGCCCTATCCTGCTGTTGCTTGCCGAATTCCCAGATGTTTCACCCGAGGGATTCGAAGTTCAATTGCCCACCTGGCGCCCGGGACGCTATGAACTCGGAAACTTCGCCCAATACATCTTCAGCGTAGAAGGCATGGATGGTGCAGGCAACTGGATTCGACTTAAAAAATCGGAGTTGCATCGGTGGATTGTGCCGGCTGGAATGAGTCGCTTGCGCTGGAGCTATTACGCCGAAGAGTTGAATGCGGGTTCGACCTGCATAGAACCTGGGTTGCTCTATGTCAATCCTGTGAATTGCTTCTTGTATGACCCGTCAAGGCCAAACTTGCCATTCCACATCGTGCTTTCGGATGTCGACCCCCAATGGTCTGTCGCCACCTCCATGGAAATCAAAGGTTCTGTGCTCATTGCTCGGGATCTACAAGAGGTCATGGATTCACCCATTTTGGCTGCTCAGGAACTCTGGCATCGAACTTATGAAGCCCAAGGGTATGATTTTCACATTTGGGTCTATGGAAAGCACATTCCAGATGAAGAACGATTTGTTGGAGATCACAAGAAATTCACAGAAGCTCAAATCGAAGGCTTTGGTTCTTTCCCGGTTCCGTCCTATCACTTCCTCTATTTGTTTCCCGAACGGGCGGTGCGTCATGGAGTTGAGCACGAAGCCAGTACGGTGATTGCCATGGGGCCTGGAGAGCGAGTCCTCACAGAGGAAGGGTACATGGAAGTCATTGGCATTGCATCGCATGAGCTTTACCACACCTGGAACGTCAAGCAAATCAGGCCCTCTGAGTGGTTGCCTTATGACTTTACGCGTCCACAGCCCAGCCGCTTAGGATACGTAGCTGAAGGAGTAACTACCTACATGGGAGACTTGTACCTCTTGGAAGCTGGAATTGTGGATGTCGATGGTTGGTGCCGCCTGATGGAGAAACTGCTCGACCGTCACCTGAACAATGCCGGGCGCTTCAATTTGAGCGTCGCCGAATCCAGTTTTGACACATGGCTCGACGGCTACAAGCCGGGTGTGCCTGGGCGAAAATCGAGCATCTACGTTGAAGGGGCAGTTCTGGCCTTCATTTGCGATTGCGCCATCATGGATAAAACCAAAAATAAGAAGTCCCTCCAGTCAGCCATGGCCCAACTTTGGGAGCGTTTAGGCAAAGAAAAAATCGGACTGACCGAAAACATTTATTGGGCTGCGCTTGAACAGTGCATCGGTGAAGTAGCGAGTTTAGCAACCGTTCGCGGCGCTTTCTGCAACGGGACAGGAGACACATGGCTTGTGCTTCGAGCAGCCATGAAAGGACAGGGACTTGAGCTCAGCCGGGAACAAGATGATTCAGGCACTTGGCACGCACGCTTGGAGCGCGTCACGCCGTGAACGAACTTACCTCGATTTCGTCAATGCTGCACCGGAAAGAGCGTACGTGACAAGGTTTGCCCCCATCTGAAGCGCCTTCGTGCGCAAAACTTCTGGATCCCGATGCACTCGAAAATCCTCCCAACCGTCACCTAAGTCGCACTCGACATCGTAGAAGCAAACGAGCCGCCCCTCATGAAAAAGCCCAAAGCCTCTCGGTGGAAGGTCATCGTGCTCGTGAACTTTTGGCAATCCCGCAGGAAAGTCGAAGGCGACATGATAAACGGGGTGATCGAAGGGGATTTCCATCCATTCTGAACCGGGCAAGACCTTGCCCATTTCACGGCGCACAAACGGATCCATTCCGTAGTTATCTGAAATGTGCAAAAAACCTCCATTCATCAGGTATTGACCCAAATTCCTGCTTTCAGAAGAGGAAAAAACCACATTTCCGTGCCCCGTCATGTGGATGAATGGATAGTCGAACAATTCTGGAGCTCCAACTTCTACATAGGGCGTCTCTGCATCGAATCGGGTGCCCAAAGCCTCGTTGCAATAGGCAACAAGATTAGGCAAAGCTGTTGGATTGGCATACCAATCCCCTCCCCCACGGTATTGCAAAACGGCCAACTGCATGTTGTCTTGGCCAGAAGCTGTCAAAAGGGACAAAAACACGACGAATCCCAATAAAAAAAACCGTGCGAAGCGAAACATATAACAAAAGTAACCCGTACGTGTCTTGCCCCTCCAAAGGTGTGGGCATTTAAGTTATATTTGCGCCCCTGAAAACCTATATGCGTCATGCAGAATAAGAACGCTGTCCTGGTATTTACGTTGTTGCTGGCTTTTGCAACCCTATACACGCTGAGCTTCAACACGGTAGCAACCGGATTTGAAGAAAAGGCCGCAGCCCACGGTGAATACGTAGCGGACACGATGATCAATGCGAACCTCATCACGGAAGATGAGCGCGCATTCACTGCCAAGAAGGCAGCACGGGAATTCCTTCGCGACAGTGCGGATGCCGAGATTTACCCTGTTTTGGGCCACACCTACCGGGAGGTCATCGAGCGGGAATTGAACCTCGGTCTCGACCTGCAAGGAGGAATGAGTGTGACCCTCGAGGTCAGCATCCCCGATTTGTTTGTTGCCTTGAGCGATTACTCATCGAACGAAGCTTTCCGCTCATCCATCTCTGAAGCACGTGCGAACTTGGCAACCACCTCAGGCGTCGGATTCGTGGATTTGTTTGCTGAAGCTTGGACTAAGAACAGCAACGGTGCTGAATTGTGGCGGATTTTCCACAACATGGAAAGCAAGGAGTTGTTCCCTGCAGAAAGCACCGACGAAGAGGTCATCGACATCTTGCGCAGCGAATCGGCCACGGCCATTGAAAACACCGAGAACATCATTCGCAAGCGGATCGACCAGTTGGGTGTTGCCCAACCCAATGTTCAGCGCGTGAGTGGTGGCCGCATCTTGGTTGAATTGCCAGGAATCGAGGACCGTGAGCGTGCTCGGAAGCAATTGAAATCAACGGCGAATTTGGAATTCTGGGAGACCTATTTCAACGATGAAGTATTCAACCGAATTGCCGCTGCGAACAATGCGATTGCCCGTGTCAGAACTCCCGAGCTATTCGGAGAAAATGCTCCTGCTGATTCAGCGTTGACCGATGGACAGCGTGCCGCCAAGGCACCGCTCTTCAGCTACTTCGCCCCTGAAACAAATCGCCGTTCTGCAGTCGTTGGTTATGCGAACGCGAATGACACCGCACGCATCAACACCATGCTGAACATGCCTGAAGCTCGTCGGGCATTGCAGGCAGACTTGCGCCTCATGTGGGACGCCAAGCCCACGAATGGCACGGCCATTTTGTACGCCATCAAGGACGAAAGTGGAAAAGGCAAGGCACAGCTGACAGGTAAAAGCATTGTAGACGCCCGCGTTTCGTTTGACGAAATCGGAGACGTTGTGGTGAGCATGACCATGGATTCTGAGGGCCAACGCGCTTGGGGTGAAATGACAACGCGCTGTGCTGCTGACAACCAACGTGCTGTGGCGGTGGTTTTGGATGGAATGGTTTTCTCTGCTCCAAGTGTCCAATCCGCAATCATGAACGGACGTTCGCAAATCAGCTTCGGAAGCCAGATGACCACGGAAGCAAAACTCGCGGAAGCGGAAGATCTTTCAGGCTTGCTCAAGGCCGGATCGCTTCCTGCACCTGCTCGCATTGTGGACGAGGTAAGTGTTGGACCGCAGTTGGGTGAAGAAAACATCAACGCAGGATTGCTTTCGTTCGTTGTAGCCTTGTTTGTGATTTTGGCCTACATGATTTTCTACTACCGTGGAGCAGGTGTGGTGTCCAATGTTGCGTTGATTGCCAACCTTTTCTTCCTAATTGGAGCTTTGGCTTCGTTGGGTGCAGCGTTGACCCTTCCGGGAATTGCGGGTATCGTATTGACCATCGGCATGGCTGTTGATGCTAACGTCCTGATCTACGAGCGGATTCGCGAGGAGATTCGAGGCGGGAAGAGCATGTCTGTTGCTGTTCGCGAAGGATATTCAAAAGCATACAGCGCCATCATCGACGCGAACATCACCACGCTGTTGACAGCGTTCGTGCTCTACAGCTTCGGTAGCGGCGCCATCCGTGGTTTCGCAACCACCCTGATCATCGGTATTTTCACTTCTTTGTTCAGTGCGATTGCCTTGACGAGGTTGATTTTCTTCTCTCGATTGGAGAACAAGAAAGGGTTGTCTTTCTCTTCATCCCTCACTGAGAATTGGTTCACCAACACCAACATCGATTTCGTAGGCAAGCGAAAGCGCTACTACATCCTTAGCGCGGTTGTTGTTCTGGCGGGTATCGGTTCCATAGCAACCCGTGGCTTGCAGCAGGGTGTAGAATTTGAAGGTGGAACAACCTTCGATTTGACCTTCGAAAGCCCTGTCGATGTGCAAGCCGTTCGAGACGCCTTGTCCACAGCCTTCACTGAAGACGGTACGCCAAG
>DAISXU010000148.1:0-5248 GCA_036825655.1 Flavobacteriales bacterium
TGAAGTCTTATTCGGTTTGTGAAGCAGCACGAAGCAATCGCAATTTCTCCTTGATTTCTTCAATTTCTCGTTTGTCGGAACGAATTGACTTTTCATATTGGTCGCGGATGGCTTCCGCCCCTTTGCCTGTAAAGCGTTCGATGTTCTCCTCAGTTTTGGTCACCCGGTTTTTCAAGCGGTCAATTTTTTCTCTGAGGATGTGCTGTTCCCGTCGCAACGAATTGGAGTCCTTGCTCGCCATGGTGCCCACACGCTCCTTGTAGTTCTCGATGGACCGTTCAGAGCGCAATGCACTCAAGGCCTCGTATTTCGAATCCATCGCTTTTCTAAACCTTGACATGACTTCATCGAGGTTCTTTCGAGGCACATGACCGATGGCGTTCCATTCTGAACTGAAAGCTTTCAATTGATCCAAATCGGCCTTCCGGTCGGAGGTCAATTCAAATTTCTCAATCCGGTCAATCAATGCTTGTTTATCGTTCAGGTTAGCAGCCTCGGACACATGACGGTCCGCGAATTGGGCTTTTTTCGCCTTAAAAAAGGTGTCCTGAGCCTTCCTGAATTTCCGCCACAAACGTTGTTCCTCGCCTGCAGAACAAGGGCCAATCTCTTTCCATTGCTTCTGCATCCGAATCAGCTCATCCGTGGTTGCTTTCCAATCGGTGCTTTCGTTGATGGCTTCTACCGCTGCAATCAGAGCCTCCTTCTTTTCGCGGTTTTCTTTTCCCTGTTCTTTCAGCTGGTCATAGAACAATTGCTTCCGCTTGAAGAACACGTCGGCCAAATCTCGGAAAGTCGTCCAGAGCGTCTCATTCTTCTCACGGCCAGCAAAACCGCAGGCTTTCCATTCCTTTTGAATTTCTAAAATCTTTGCCGTAGCAGCAGTCCAGCCCGGGTGGCTGTTTTCTACTTCTTCCGCAACGAAGGCACGCATGGCCTCAATGAGCGCCTCTTTCTTCACGGCTGCTTCAGCGTGCCCTTCACGAATCTGATCGTAATGCTCTTTGACGGCATCGTAGATTGGACGGACGATGGAGAAAAATTCATCTCCGAGCTCTTTGTAGTTTTCCCTTGGAGAGGGACCAACGTCGAGCCATTGACGCTGCAAATTCCGAGCGATTTTCTCACGCTCCATCAAATCCTCGGTTTGGGTCAGAAGTTTGGCTTGCTCTAGCAATGCCTCTTTCGCAGCCAAATTGCGCTTCAGGTCATGATCCTGAAGTTCTTTGTAGATGTTGATGTTGTAGAAAAAGTCATCGCGAAGCCGATAATAGGTATCGTGAATGTCTTTGTAACGATCGCCTGGTACATCCCCAACTTGCTCCCATTCTTCTCGGACCGCGTGAAATGCGGCAAATGCAGCACCGATGTTTTCCTCCTCCTGGATGGTATGCCGAAGCCGTTGAAGCATGGCTTCTTTTTTCGCCAAGTTCTCGCGCTGTTCCTCCGCCACCTTATGTCTCCAAGCTTTTTCACGCTCCTTGAAGGAGGAAACGATGGAGTCAAACTCCTCTTGTTCAGGTGCAGGGGTGTATTCAAACACTTCTTCCGGATCCCGGTCTTCTCGCGCAGACCAAGCGTCACGCTGGTTGCGGATGTCCTCGTGATTCATAGCACGGAAGTCTTCGATGGCACTGCGGACATCCTTGCGGATGGCCTCCAAGTCTTCGTTTTGAAGAAGCACTTGGATACGTTTCAGAATGTCAGACCGCATGGGGTCGGGGTTTTTGGGGAATAAGAGCGCAAATATCGCAGAAACGCTTGCACGCACAGAGTTTTGGCCCCAATTTCACCTCGAATGAAGGCAAAAGAGGAGCGAAATGAGCCCAAACAGAGGCTCGATTATGTGCGCAAGTGGTGTTCATTGCAAGAACGCTGTACGCAAGACGTGCGCGAAAAGTTACGTCAGCGTGGTGCTCATTCTGAAGAAGTTGAGGCCATTGTAGCCACTTTAAGAGAGGAGAATTACCTCAATGACCAACGCTTTGCAGAGGCTTTTGTCCGAGCTCGCGCGGTGCAGAAGCGATGGGGCCCCACCAAGATTCAACTGGGATTGCGAGCCAAAGGAATTTCCTCTGCTGATGTGATGCGTGCCCTGGATGAATTGGAATCGAACGCATTTGAAGATTCCCTGGCAACGTTGGTCGAGAAGAGAAAGCATGAGATTCCGGAAGGGCGAGACCGGGTGATTCGGTGGTTAATCAGCCGTGGTTTTTCACTGTCTGCGGTCTTGCGAGAATTGGAAAGGATGGACGACAGCACAGCATGAGGTGTGGCATGGCCTTACGTTGAGTACTTTTGTCCTGTATGATTACGTTGGACCAAATCAACGGCTTGCGAGGCCGAGTAGAAGACCTGAAAGGGTATTTAGCAATCGAAGCAAAGCAACTCGAGATTGCAGAAGAGGAGAAACACACCCAAGACCCTGAGTTTTGGAATGATCCGAAGAAGGCCGAAGCCGTTATGCGGAAAATCCGCACCTTGAAAACCTGGACCGAGAGTTACGCTGCCTGCGAATCTGCCGTTGAGGACACTTCGGTGTTGTTGGAGTTTGCCAAAGCAGGAGAGGCAGATGAATCTGAAGTGAACGAGGCTTTTAAACTTGCCGTTGAGGCGGTGGATGAGCTGGAATTCAAGAACATGCTGAGTGCCGAGGAGGACAACCTTTCTGCGGTCATGCAAATCACTTCTGGAGCAGGTGGTACAGAGAGTTGTGATTGGGCCTCGATGTTGATGCGCATGTACAGGATGTACGGTGATCGTGCAGGTTTCAAGGTCAAGGAATTGGACTTGCAAGACGGAGAAGTTGCGGGGATAAAACAAGTTACCCTTGAGTTTGAAGGACCTTTTGCATTTGGCATGCTCAAAGGTGAAAATGGAGTGCACCGCTTGGTGCGCATCAGTCCCTTTGACAGCCAAGCGCGTCGTCACACGTCGTTTGTATCTGTCTACGTTTATCCCTTGGTGGATGATAGCATTGAAATCGATGTCAATGCTTCGGACATCACGTGGGAGACTTTCCGATCAGGAGGCGCGGGTGGCCAAAACGTGAACAAGGTTGAAACGGGTGTGCGCCTCCGCCACGCGCCGACGGGCATTGTGATTGACAACACCGAGACGCGCTCTCAATTGGGAAACAAGGAGAAGGCGATGCAACTTCTTAAAAGTCAGCTTTTTGAGATGGAGCTAGCCAAGCGGAATGAGGCCCGAGCAGAAATAGAAGCGGGGAAGAAGAAAATTGAGTGGGGGTCGCAAATCCGTTCCTACGTAATGCAGCCATATAAGATGGTAAAAGACGTGAGGACCAACCATGAAACCAGCAACGTCGATGCCGTTATGAATGGCGAGATCGAAGGGTTTTTGAAGGCCTTCTTGATGCAAGCTGGTAAAGGAGCGGTGATAGATTGAATTGAAACCTGAATGATGAGTTCATATCGAATCGAAAAAGACACCATTGGCGAGGTCAACGTGCCAGCGAATGTCTATTGGGGGGCGCAGACAGAACGTTCCCGGAACAACTTCCGCATCGGCCCATCTGGCTCCATGCCCATGGAGATTGTTCGTGCATTTGCCGTCTTGAAGAAGGCTGCTGCAATGACCAATGCGGATCTGGGAGCTTTGGAATCAACCAAAAAGGACTTGATTGCCCGGGCCTGTGATGAGATCTTGGAAGGAAAACTGGATGACCAGTTTCCTTTGGTGGTCTGGCAAACGGGATCTGGGACGCAGTCGAACATGAATGTCAATGAAGTGGTGGCGAATCGAGCGCACGTATTGGCAGGAGGTGAATTGGGCGTGGGTACTCGCCCCATTCATCCCAATGACGACGTGAACAAATCCCAGTCTTCCAACGATACCTATCCGACGGCCATGCACATTGCGGCCTACACGTGCATCGTGGAGACCACTCTGCCGGGCGTTGAGCGATTGCGAGAGGCCCTTGCGGCCAAGGCGAACGATTTCGCGGATGTCGTAAAAATTGGTAGAACGCACCTCATGGATGCTACGCCATTGACCTTGGGGCAAGAGTTCTCGGGCTATGTGGCCCAACTGGATTATGGAATGCGTGCGCTTCGCAACACCCTCGCTCACTTGTCTGAATTGGCTTTGGGCGGAACAGCGGTCGGAACCGGAATCAATACACCCATTGGCTACTCGGAGCGTGTTGCGGAACACATCGCAGCCCTTACCGGCCATCCGTTCGTAACGGCCCCTAACAAATTCGAGGCCCTTGCTGCTCATGATGCTGTTGTTGAGGCCCATGGGGCACTGAAGCAATTGGCCGTTTCGCTCAACAAGATTGCCAATGATGTCCGGATGATGGCTTCTGGTCCCCGATCTGGAATTGGAGAGTTACTGATTCCTGCGAATGAACCGGGGTCATCCATCATGCCCGGAAAGGTCAATCCCACGCAGGCAGAGGCGATGACGATGGTGTGTGCACAAGTCATTGGAAATGACGTGGCCATTTCAGTAGGTGGAAGCCAAGGTCATTACGAGCTCAATGTGTTCAAACCCATGATGGCTCGGAACATCTTGGAGTCTGCTCGCCTTCTAGGAGATGCATGCGTGTCATTCGCTGAACATTGCGTCGATGGCATCGAACCCAACCATGCACGGATCGCAGAATTGGTTGAAAACAGCCTCATGCTGGTGACTGCATTGAACACCAAAATTGGGTATTACAAAGCCGCTGAAATCGCGAACAAAGCGCATACGGAAGGCACATCCTTGCGAGCAGCAGCTTTGGCTACGGGTTACTTAAGCGCTGAAGAATACGATGCTTGGGTGGTTCCTGCGAATATGACTGGGCGCTAAGGAAGAGCGCACAAAAAAGCCCGGGTGATGCAAGGTGCATTTCCCGGGCTTTTTCATGCAATGAAGTTCTTCTTATTGGATGATCATTCGCTGGGTATTGGAGGTTCCCGTTGTGTGGAAGAACCGAACGAAATACGTACCACTTTTCCAGGTCGCCGTGCTGCATGAGCCCCGTTGTGCTGCCGTTCCTTGTAGGACTCGAAGAGAACGGCCCATGGCGTCCAACACTTCAATGCGCTCCAAGTTTTGGTCGACCACCCAATTGAATTCCGCTCCAGCTACAACGGGATTTGGATACAAATTGGCTTCCAGCAGAACCGGTGCTTCTTCCATTCCATTGACGACGGTTCCCTCCGCGTAGACATTCACCACAAATCCATCCAGGAATCCGAGGAATCCACCCTCATCCAGTTCGAGGGTATCGCAATAG
>DAISXU010000149.1:0-5218 GCA_036825655.1 Flavobacteriales bacterium
ACCTTGTAGTGATTTGTGGTGTTGTGAGAATGTGGTATTATTACCATAGCAAAACAACACAGCATGAGTCGAATTCAATTCGGAGCGATTGCCTTAATTTTCGCAACGTTCATCCTTGGCCCTTCCATTGCTCACGCTCAACTTGAAGTTGAGACGGGGCTGACTCTAGAGGAATATGTGAATGATATATTGCTTGGAAATGGAATCCAAGCGTTCAACATTACTTACCAAGGAGGCGATAATCAGCTTGGTTACCTCACCGGAGGAGATGACGTTTTCTCCATTTCTTCAGGCCTCATCTTGAGCTGCGATGTGGCCGAAAATCTGGAATGCCCTGATGAATTTTTGAGCTGTGACGGTTGCCTCGGCAATGGCTTCAGTGATCCTGATTTGCTCGATATTGCCAATTCTGTTCCTGATTTGATTGGAGGATCGTTCAGTGTGAGTTCTGTGAACGACGGCTGTGTGCTTGAATTCGATTTCATTGCGGCGGGTGATACGGTTAGTTTCGATTATGTTTTTGGTTCTGACGAGTACGAGACTTGGATCAATACCCAATACAACGACGTATTCGCTTTCTTTTTGAGTGGGCCTGGCATCACCGGTCCATATGACAGTCCTGCAGCATTCCCCGATGGATCTGTGAACATTGCAGGAGTGCCGAATACAGATCCTAATCTTCCAATCACCATCTCCTCGGTCAACTCAGGCACAAATCCAGAGTACTACGTGGATAATCAGGGAGGTACAGATGTTTGCATCAATGGATATACCGTGCCCTTCACCGCTTCATATCCTGTGGAGTGCGGCGAAACCTATCACATCAAGCTTGCGATTGCAGATGGAAGTGATACGGCATTGGAATCTATTGTTGTACTTGAAGAAGGCAGTTTTGAATCCAATGCAGTGGTGCAAATTGATCTGAGTATCGACGTAGGTGGGCCCGATGCAAATACCATTTACGAAGATTGCGGAACGGCTACCTTGTCATTTGAACGCCCTGTTGAGACCATACTGGACATACAGGAGATGGTTTACATCAATTACGGGAATAGCGTCGCGACGAACGGTGTGGATTACGGTCAACCCCAACCCGATGGCACATTACTCCCTCTTCCGGATTCTGTTGTTTTTGCGCCCTATGTGAGCATCGTTGAATTTGAGTTGACGGCAGCAATCGATGGTGTTGTTGAAGGACCCGAGTTGGTGGAGATGGAAATTGAAAACGTCGCGGCATGCAATGGGGGCGGGCTCACCACTTACTTCTCGTTCTATGTTGCCGAGGACCCGCCGCCTTTCGAAGTAAACGGCTATGATACTGAGATGTGCCTTGGTGATGTCATCGAATTGGCACCGCTGGTAAGTGGGGGCTATGGGAATTATACGTATCAATGGTTGTGCAATGGTGAGGAGGGAGCTCCGTTCATTTTTGAGCCGGATGTCGCTGGCCCTTGGGCGTGTGAAATCATTGTAGGAGATACATGTGGCATGCCTTCTCAATCTGCGATCATCGAGGTTGAGGTTTTCCAGTTTGATCCATTGAATGTTGCAATTGACCCGGATGCCATTGTCCTGGACTGCAACGCAATTGTCGATCTTCAGGCCAATGCAACAGGCGGTTATGATCAGGCAGTAGGGGGTTTTTATGAATACGATTGGGAAGATCAAGATGGCAACAATCTATTCGCCTCGTGGTTTGATCCCTCCATTTTGAGCTTAAGCACTTGGCAAAATGCCGATGAAGTATTTTTGACGGTGACGGATGCGTGCGGCATGGAAGCGATGGACAGTGTTGAGGTTACCTACAACATTCCACCACTGGCGGTCACTGTGGACGATGTAGTTAATGTGTTTTGCAACGATCCTTTTAGCATCACTGCATCGGCAACAGGCGAAGGCCCGTTCAACTATACATGGTTGGATGGCGGCACATGGCTCGGCTGGGGCAACCCCTTGAACTGGTCGACGAGTTCGGATGAAAGCATTGTGCTCGAAGTGAGTGACGCTTGCGGTCAGGTAGAAACAGTTGATATCGAAATATCGGTTGAAGCTCCTGAAGTCATTGTGTCCTTGCCAGATGGATTGGTAGGGCCCTGCACAGAGGTCTTCAATTTGCAGGCAGATGTGACCAGTGGATCAGGTGGATATCAGTTTTCTTGGTTCCAGAATGGAATCAATATGAATGAGAATGGGGATAATATTGATGTCCAATTGTCGGAAACGGCTACGTTCACGGTGAATGTTGATGATGGGTGCGGCCAAAATGGTTCAGATAATGCACAAGTTGTCATTGACAATCCTCCGCTCGTCATTGAATTGGGCCCCGATCTCTACCAGAGTTGCATCGATTACACGGAAATAGAGGTAGACGTCGTCAGCGGAGCTGGCGACTATCAGTACAATTGGTTTGTAGGAGGGGAACCTTACGATGACGATGATGAAATCACGCTGCAATCGTTCAGCACCATTTCCGTTGGTGTGCAGGTGCAAGACGGCTGTGGTGGAACAACGGATGATTCGTTGGTTTATCACATCCCAGACATTCCCATTGCCTTGGACGTGACGCCTTCCACTACCATTTGTGCGGGAGATGGAATTTGGCTAGAAGCCCTGGCCATGGGAGGAGAGGAAGGATTTGTATACTACTGGCCTTCGCTCGGCACGTATGGACCGACTCAATATATTGCTCCCACCCAATCGGCTACTTACCCCGTAATCGCAACAGACATTTGCGGGGATGAAATGGATGTAGCCAGTACGATTGAGGTGCAGTACCTATTCAGTGATTTCACAGTGAGTGGCACAGAGGATAATGAGAACCGATATACATTCCGAGCAACCCCTAATCCACCCGAGCCATACGAAGGGGCGTACGCGTACGATTGGAACTTTGGAGATGGTGTTACTTCGGATGATCCCATCGTGGTCCATGAATTTGATGGCTTGAGTGATTACACGGTCACCTTGGATGTGACCAGTTGGGTGGGGTGTACCAACCAATCGTATACGGTGGTTCGAGGCCCTGTTTTGCTCTATGTTCCTACGGCGTTCACACCGAACAATGATGGGATCAATGATGCATTCAAAGTGGTCGGCGGTCAAATTAAAGACTATGAACTTTGGATCTTAAATCGATGGGGAGAAGAAGTCTTTCACAGCACCTCGCTCGATGATTTTTGGATGGGAGATGTACAAGGAGGAACGCATTACGCTGAAAATGGAATATACAATTGGATCATTCGATTGAAAGGATTCAACACGGATGCAGAAGAATTTAAGGGCACGCTTCAACTGATGCGCTAAATGATGCGCTAACGGACTTCATCTTGTGATTGGAAATTTCACAACGCGTTCCTTCGGCATGCAGAAAACGATTTAATTTGCGGTCATGAACATGACCAAAGCAAAATCGTACCAGGGGCCTTTCATCATCGTTACTTCGCTGTTTTTCATGTGGGGATTCATCACCGTTATGGTGGATGCGCTGATACCTCGGCTGAAAGATGTGTTTGAATTGACCTTCCTGCAAGCAGGGTTGGTGCAGTTTGCATGGTTCGCTGCCTACGGCTTATTGAGTATTCCGGGTGGTAATCTCATTGAGCGCATCGGTTACAAACGCGGAATCTTAGCAGGTCTGGGTCTCGCAGCATTGGGCTGTTTGCTTTTTTATCCAGCGGCCGCGACCCGCGTTTATGGGTTGTTTTTACTCGCCTTGTTTGTAGTCGCTGGGGGCCTGACCATTTTGCAGGTAGCCGCGAATCCATACATTTCAGTACTGGGTGATCCCAAGCAAGCTTCGAGCAGACTGAATCTCGCCCAAGCGTTTAACTCATTGGGCACGACGATTGCCCCAATCGTTGCAGCGAGCTTCTTGCTGAGTGATCAAATATTATCAGGTGAAGAGCAAAGTCAGCTTGCGAAGGGAACATTGGAAGCATACCGCACAGCGGAAGCATCGGCAGTCCAGGGGCCATTTGTCGCCCTGGCCATGGCGTTCTTGATGCTGGCGGTATTGATCGGTGCGAGCAAATTGCCCCGGATTTTGGGAGCGAGCAGCGAAGGAGGTTTGCGCGATGCTTGGAAGAACAAAACCCTGCGTTACGGTGCATTCGGTATTTTTGTCTATGTAGGTGCGGAGGTTGCCATTGGTTCCTACATGGTCGGATACGGATTGGAATTGGGCGTGGGTGAAATCATTCGCGAAAATGCAGTTTTGTCCTCGATGGCGGGCATCGCTGCCGGTATTCGTGGGATGTCACTGGAGGGGATTGATGCGAAAGGCCTGATTGGTGCTTTGCTTACCTTTTATTGGGGTGGGGCAATGATTGGTCGGTTCATTGGGAGTGCGCTGATGCAGCGAATCGCTCCGAATAAGCTGCTCGCATTCTTTGCGCTGGGTGCATCTGCCATGGTTGTTGTTAGTTTGCTTACTTCCGGTGTTACAGCGTTGTTGGCTCTGCTGGCGGTCGGTTTATTCAATAGCATCATGTTCCCGACAATTTTCACACTGGGCATCGGTGAATTAGGTGATCTGAAACCGCTCGGTAGTGGGATTCTTTGCACGGCAATCGTTGGTGGAGCGTTTATTCCGCCCGCCGTTGGAGCGTTGGCGGATCAATCCGGATTTGGTGTGGCTTTGGTCCTTCCTGTTCTTTGCTATCTGTATATCCAATACTTTGCTTCAAAAGTGGCGGGCAATCGATGAGCCTGAGGCAGGAACAGTTCTGCAGTTCAAACAGAAGCCCTTGTGATATGGTAAGATTTGTAAAAAGGTTATGCACAATGACAACCTTTTCACATGAAATGCTGTTCTTTCGTTGAACGGAGCGATATTAATCCGTATCTTAAGTATTAAAGTAGAAAGTTATGGCTCGGAAAAAGCGTGCAAAGGAGTTGCAACCCAATATCAAAGTTCGATTGGACCGTCGAACAGTCATCACCGTTCGTGATGAAGAAAAACTAGCTTTCTGGAAAGAGAAGTACCCTGAACTTGAAGTGCTCGAAAGTTGAAAGCTTTCGGTCATTCCAAGTGATACAATAAAAGACAAGTTTGTGCCGAAACGGTACAAACAAAAAAAGCCGGATTCTTTCCGGCTTTTTTTTGTGCACCGAAAGAACGCGATGCCCGTTGAATTGAAAAGGTTAATTAAGCCATTTCAGCCTGTTTCCATGGCGCGAAGGCCAGTTGCTCTCGGCCCTTCTTGGTGAGGGTGTACCC
>DAISXU010000150.1:0-5216 GCA_036825655.1 Flavobacteriales bacterium
CATGGAAAAAAGTCAAACCAGCCTTCAATTGCCAGCAATGTGTACAGTACAAATAACCCCACGGTCCACTTCATTTTTCGGCTGCCATACAACACAATGGCTGCGGAGTTGACCACCATCCAATAGAGCCAATTGGCATGGACGAATTGCAGCATCCAATAGGTCGCTAGCAAACTACCCACCGTGGTGAACGCATCCAATCCAGGTCGCCAAGCCCGTCCCCTTCGCTTGAGAATCGTTGTCGCTATGCCCCAAAGGAACAGGGCGCCTGCAATGGAAAGCACGTGTTCCTGCCAGTGGGCAACGGGGAGTGGATCGGGCCAAGCTTCCTCAACAGCGACCATTCCAACGCCTGCCATTCCGATGTAATACAGCCAAAGAAATGACTCCGCCAACATTTGGCGTTGCCAACAAATGACCAGGTACAGGGTCGATCCCAAAGCGGCAACAAGGAAACTCCAAGAAGCGGCGTTCATGTAACCAATCGTGTAGGTCAAATTGAGTACGGCTGCAACGGGCTCTCCCCATCGATGCCAGGCTTTCCAGCCGTTTTCCGGTGATTGTTTAGACGAAACACGAAAGGCAGGATCGCGCTGCATTATTCGTCAAAATCACAGCGACAAGGCGCGGAAAGGATGAGTTCAACATGACTTGGCAGCCAATTGCGCAAGGCTTCCTGTTCTTCAAACACCATGTCATTGTGCAGCAAATCCAATCTGTGCAAATTGGGTAAATCACTCAACGAGGCAGGAAAGTAGGCCAATACATTGTCCCAAAGTTCCAAGGATTCAAGGGCTTCTATTTTGTCAATGTTCAGCGGAATGGAATCGATCATGTTGTCCCCCATTTCCAAGGTTTTGAGATGGGGCATTTGTGTCAAAACTGCAGGAAAATGCTCCAGTTGGTTGGAGTTCACGGCGAATCGCTCGAGAAATACGAGTTGTTTCAATTCGGGTCCGATGGATTTTAACCGATTGCGATCCAAGATTACCTCACGCAGCTCGGTCCATTCCAGGATTTCAGCGGGGATTTCACTTCGCCTTTGCTTGCTCAAGTCCAGCCGAAAAATCGGCATTCCGTTTCGCCGGGCCTCAGCTGCTTCCTCCAAATCTTCGAATACTTGGGTTTCGGTCCAATGCGCTAATTCGTCATCCTGGGCGGTCATTGAGACGCTATTCAAGGAACACGTCACAACGAGGGTGAAAGCATGGCACGCGAACGATCTCCATCTGCCGCGCAGTGGCTTCCAATTTGGGATGAGAGAGTCAATGTTGCGCATGGATCAATTGGAGACAAAGGAGTCTTGAACAGTGTCAAGGTAAGAACGCGCGTTGATCTCGTCTTGTTGCAGCTGTTGCTTCAGTGCTTTCAATCCATCGAATGCAACCTCGTCGCGCATGCGCTTCATGAAACGCAGATCAATGCGTTCGCTGTAACACTGCCTTCCACCTTGAAGGAGGTGTACTTCGATTTGCTGCTCAATGGCGTCGGATTCAATCGTGGGCCGTGTTCCGATGTTGACCATGGCGGGATTCCAAGTTTGTTCTCCTTCCAACCGGGCAAATACCGCATAAACGCCAGCGGCAGGAACCAATTTCAATGGGTTTTTGATGTGGAGATTGGCCGTCGGATAGCCCAATTTTCGTCCCAATTGTTCTCCGCGTTGGACCTGACCACTGAGCGGATAAGGCCGATTGAGCCAACGTCTTGCTTGGGCAACATGGCCGGCCTGAAGTGCTTCCCGGACTTTCGTGGAACTGACCTTGGTGTCTTCGATGGTTTGGACAGGCAGTTCTTCCACGGAGAAACCGAATACCTTGCCCAGGTTGATCAAAGAATCAAAAGAACCCTCGCGGTTTCGCCCAAATCGGTGGTCGTATCCGATAATCACTTTCTGTGGTTGAATGCCCTCCGCAAAAAGGTCTCGAACGTATTCAAGCGGCGTTTTTCGTGAAAATTCCTCTGTGAAGGGGTGAATAACGAGGTGGTCCAAACCGGCATCGCGCAACAGCATTTTTTGCTCTTCAATGGTGTTGAGTAGCTTGAGTTGGTGTTGTTCGGGGTGCAAGACGGTCCGTGGATGGGGATGGAACGTTAGCAGCACCGATTCACCGTTCAATTCCCTTGCTCGTTGAGTGAGCAAGTCAATGACTGCCCGATGCCCGATGTGCACGCCATCGAACGTTCCGACGGTTAAAACCACGGGTCGGTTCGACTCAAAATCGCTTGCATTGAGGTGTACTTTCACTTTTGCAAAGATAGGTTGGTAAACTAGCTCATTCGCTTGTACTTTTGCACCGAAATTAATTAGCTCATTCACCTAATTGCTCATGTCCCAAAAAGGAACCATTTCCCAAATCATCGGCCCTGTTGTCGACGTTAGTTTTCCAGCCGGCGCTCCCCTCCCAAAAATTCTTGATGCGTTGCGCATCGAACGGGAAGGAGGAGACTTGATCCTCGAAACGCAAAAACACATTGGAGAGGACACGGTTCGTGCCATTTCAATGGATTCGACCGAGGGATTGTCTCGTGGCATGGTTGTCTCTTCCGACGGAAAAGGCATCACGATGCCAACAGGCGAACAGATCAAAGGCCGACTTTTCAATGTTGTTGGTGAAGCGATTGACGGAATTGGTGGAATCACCGATTCCGATGGAGGCCGCGAGATTCACCAGGATGCTCCGCGATTCGAAGATCTCTCGACAGCGACAGAGGTACTTTTCACAGGAATTAAGGTCATCGATTTGATTGAGCCTTATGCCAAAGGAGGAAAGATTGGATTGTTTGGAGGAGCCGGTGTCGGTAAGACGGTATTGATCATGGAATTGATCAACAACATCGCCAAAGGCTACGAAGGCATCTCCGTATTTGCAGGGGTCGGGGAACGAACACGTGAAGGAAACGACTTGCTTCGTGAGATGATCGAGTCGGGCGTAATCAAATACGGAAAGGAGTTTGAAGAAAGCATGGAAGCTGGAGGTTGGGACCTTTCTAAGGTGGACACCAAAGAGCTAGCCAGCTCGCAGGCTACCCTCGTTTTTGGCCAGATGAATGAGCCTCCCGGAGCACGTGCACGGGTTGCGCTATCAGGATTGACGGTTGCGGAGTACTTCCGCGATGGTGATGAGGAGTCTGGAGGACGTGATATTTTGTTTTTCATTGATAACATTTTCCGATTTACCCAAGCGGGTTCTGAGGTGTCTGCCCTGCTCGGCCGTATGCCATCTGCTGTAGGTTATCAACCAACATTGGCCACTGAAATGGGGGCGATGCAGGAACGAATTACTTCCACGAAGCGTGGATCGATCACGTCTGTGCAGGCGGTTTATGTACCTGCGGATGATTTGACGGACCCGGCACCGGCAACAACATTTGCTCACTTGGACGCAACAACTGTACTGTCGCGAAAGATTGCCTCTTTGGGAATTTACCCAGCGGTGGATCCGTTGGATTCCACGTCGCGAATTTTGACGCCAGACATCGTTGGAGAAGAGCACTACAATTGTGCACAAGATGTGAAGGAGACATTGCAGCGCTATAAGGAGCTTCAGGACATCATTGCGATCTTGGGAATGGATGAGCTATCGGAAGAAGACAAGCAAACGGTATACCGTGCTCGTCGAATCAGCCGATTCCTATCCCAGCCTTTCCACGTCGCGGAGCAGTTTACCGGAATTCAAGGTTCTTTGGTCTCAATTGAAGATACCATTAAGGGATTCAAGCGAATCTTAAGCGGTGAGTTGGATCACCTGCCGGAAGCAGCATTCAACTTGAAAGGAACCATTGAAGAAGTCATCGAGGCGGGAGAGAAAATGATGGCTGAGGCCTGATTCGATAATCATGACAGTTCACATTCTTACCCCCGACGAGACATTGTTTAGCGGAGACGCTGTGTATGTCGGACTTCCTGGATCGGATGGCAGTCTGGGCATCATGGAGCGGCATGCTCCATTGATCACGACGTTGCAGTCGGGTGAAGTGCTTGTGCGAACCGGGAACGGAGAGGAGACGTTCGCTGTCAAAGGTGGAACGGTGGAAGTCTTGAACAACGTCGTTACGGTGCTTGCCGCTTGACGAATTACGATTGAATTCTTTGAAAAAGCCTGGCCATTCGCCGGGCTTTTTCATTCATGGTGGTAGGGCTCTCCTTTCAAAATGGTATGCGCCCGGTAGATTTGTTCAATGGCGAACGGACGAATCATTTGATGGGAGAATGTCATTGGACTTAGGCTCCAAAACTCATGGGCTTTGGCTCGAATGCTTTCGTCAAATCCGTAAGGCCCACCGATGACCCACATGGCATGCTTGAGCCCGCGGTTTTGAAGCTTTCTAAGATGCTCAGCGCATTGCAGCGATGATCGACTTTTGCCACGTTCGTCCAATAAAATCAAGTGGTCCACCCCGGAGAGCAGTTTTTCCAACAACAACGCTTCGGCCTTCATCACTTGAAGAGGGTCCGCTTTCGACTGCTTCAGCTTGACGTCTGGCGTTTCCATGAAGCGGAATTTACCATAATGCTGGAGCCGCTTTTCGTACACCGCGATGCCTTCCGCGATCCATTTTGATTGGGTCTTCCCCAGAGCGACCAAGGTCATTTGCATGCTGCAAAGTTAGTTGATGAGTTTGTTTGACTGTGCACGAGGAAAGACCGCACACCTTTATCTTCGCACCATGCTAACGCCGGAGATGCTTCGATTGATTGACTGGTCCCTGCAAGAGGATTTGGGAGAGTGTGATCACACATCGGCTTCATCCTTGCCTGCTGGATTGCAGCGAGAGGGTTGGATTTTGGCCAAAGAGGACGGCGTGGTTGCAGGATTGGCGGTGGCTTGGGAGGTTTTCCGACGGGTGGACCCCGAGCTTGCGTTGGAGATGCTGTGTGAAGATGGAGATCACGTGACCCATGGCCAAGCGGTTTTTCGAGTTTCGGGGGATGCGAGGCGGCTTTTAGAAGGCGAACGTCTGGCGCTGAATTTCATCCAACGAATGAGCGGAATCGCTTCTCGCACAGCAGAGGTAATGGCTTCATTCGAAGGGACTCACTGCCGTGTTTTGGATACCCGAAAAACAACGCCCGGCTTGCGCGCCTTTGAAAAATGGGCGGTGCGTCTTGGCGGCGGAACCAATCATCGAATGGGGTTGTACGATATGATCCTGATCAAGGACAACCATGTTGATTACGCGGGATCTGTGGAGGTAGCTTTGCAGCGTGTTTC
>DAISXU010000151.1:0-5198 GCA_036825655.1 Flavobacteriales bacterium
ATGGTACAGGGCAATCCCCGCTGCAACGGAAACGTTGAGGCTTGCAGTTTGCCCTTCCATGGGAACGTAAACCCGGTGGCTGCAGGCCGCCAACACGGCCGGTGAAATCCCCCGTTCTTCATCCCCCATCACAATGCATGCGGGCCGAGGAATGGGGGTTTTTGTCATGGGTTCTGCCCCCTTCTCAGTCAATGCCACCCCCAGGATGCCATTGGACTCTAGCAATTCAATGGCTTGCGCGACGTCGTCCACACGAGCTACAGGCAGCCGCATCAAAGCTCCGGATGAAGACTTGATGGCATCTTCTTGAATGGGAGCCACGCCCTGTGTAGGGATGACCAGTCCAGTTGCACCAAAACACTCCGCAGACCGCGCAATGGCCCCTAAGTTTCTGACGTCCGTCACCCCGTCAAGCACCACAAAAAGCGGCGATTGCCCTTCTTCATAGGCGCGTGCGATCAGCTCTTCAAGAGGTTGGAAAGGAATGGGAGAAAGCAGGGCGATGATGCCTTGGTGGTTTTTGCGGGTGATTCGATCTAGCTTCTCACGCGGCACACGTTGAACAGGGATGCCATGTGCTTTCAAAGCTTGCATCATTTCACCTGTTCGCTCCCCCTTTTCATCCCGTTGAATCAAGACGCGCTGAAAGTCCTTGCCAGCTTCTAAGGCTTCCATCACGGGGTGAAAGCCGATGACGTATGTGCCTTTGGGTGGAGCAGGCCTTCGAGGAGCATAGCCCTCGGTTCTTCTGGAAGGTTCTGGCCTGCGGCCTTGGGGAGAGGGGGCATCAAAAGACATGGGCTGGGATTTTCCCGTCGAAAGTACGCCAAACCAACCGCTCAATCCCCTTGCACGCGCCCGTTTCTCCAACTCGTTACCATCCGGTCCCAGGAGGGGCGAAACTGAATGCTGCGATCCAATACAAAACGGTTAGGATCCAAGAGGGTTGGCGAGTGGCGAAAGCTGAAGGTGATGGTGTTGGCGTTGCCTTCTTCGCCATAAATCCACCACTCCGACCGGCCCAATCTCCTGACCTTATTTGGAACACCAAAGACAATGTGAACCATCCCACGGTCTGTGCGCCAACCCTCTTGCAAGCCAGAAAAGTACCGGTTTGCTTCTTCAACCCGGCCGTAGTAGGTATCGATGAGGTTGGCCCCGCGATCTTTGTCATTGCCACAATCCAACCAGAATCCATCCAAGGCACCTTTGCAATCTTCACTCCCGGTCATGCGCTCATACTCCGATCGGCTGGTGATGTAGCGCGAAGATTCGATCAAATAGGGGACGGATCTGACAAAAGGAAAGTCGGGCCTGCGTCCATGAACAACGACCTCAAAATCGAAGGCGAGGCTCTGAAGCAATGAAGTTCCAGCCGGCACTACCAGCGCGAATCGCCCCAATTCGTCCGCCACAAGCGTGTCAATGATCGACGCTTCCAAATCCTCCATCGGGTCAGAAAAGGAAGTGAACGGCGGACTGGGCATCGTTGGTTCCGGCAAGGCAATGGACCAAATCCAACCCAGTCCACCCGGACCTTGCAGGTAGATCGTGTCCCCAACTGCGACATTTTCATCTGGCAAGGGCCACCCATCGGCATCGACTAAATTTATAGTCCTTTGAGCTGAGGGGAGGGTCCATTCTCCCCGCACGTCGGCATTTCGAAACACATCCCGCACGAGAAAGGGGAGTTCTACAGCCTCTCCGCGAATGGATGTGGGCTGCAATTCATCGATGCGCACCCGCCAGAGCGCATTCAACTCTTGTGGCATCATCTCGGATAAGGTGTCGCGAAGTGTCCATAGCTTGTCGCCTATTTTCACTTCCACTTCAGCTACAAATGGACTGTCCGTTGTTTCCCTGAGGTAAAGCAGTTCAGCTCGGTCGAGCCGGATGAACGCGGCAGCCGAATCTGGCGACATGCGCAGGCCAGTCAACTCCGGGTGCAGCAAGCGGGCTTCCCAATCATAAGGTTTCTTCGCTGCGCTTTGGGAAGTGGGGATCGTGCTCGTGCACCCCCACAACAAGAACAACCCAACCAAGTTAAGCCACTTCATGCAGCGAAGGTCGGAACTTTTTTTCGCTTCTACTTGCCCGAGCAATTCACATTCAATCTGTTCATAATGAAACTTTAACTGACGAATCCCGTTGCAATGAATAGCGAATTTTGACATCATACGATCATGAAACAGTTCCTATCCTTTGCTTTGGCTGCTTTAGCCGTGTCCGTTTTGCTTTCTGCATGCACCATGAATCACTCTTGCTCTGCTTATGCGGATGCAGAAGTGGTCTGCGAGAAGTAACCGGTCAGTCCTTCCACATCAGGCAAATGGCCTGATCGATGTCAGGGTGCAGCGATTGCCCCACGGGACAGGTGTGCGCGGTCCGTTCCAAAATGGTCCGGTCGCGCTCCGAGGCTTGAGGTATGCTCACTTCGAGCTCGATTGCAATGCGCACGATGCGCCTGGGCCCACTCCCCATTGTTTTTTGAACTTTCGCCCGCATGAAGGTCACGTCCAACTCAAGGTCGTTCGCCTTGATGCCAATCATGGTCATCATGCAGCTCGCCAATGCTGAGCTGGTTAAATCAGTTGGAGAAAATGCCTGCCCTTTGCCGTGATTGTCAACGGGTGCGTCGGTGATGACAACCGAGTTTGAACCCAGATGAGTCATTTCGGTGCGCAGATCACCTGCATACTCGAGTTGAAATTGAGGGGCAAAGTCTGACATGAGAGCTGGTTTGAGGTTCTTGCTAAGGTCGAGTAACTTTCGGTAAGGCTCGCTTAACTTTGTTCCATGTTGCAAAGGCTCCGAAGTTACGGCACGGGTGTTCTCCTCCTTCTCGGGGGGCTACTCTTTGCTGCAGGGCATGCGGTATCCCAAACTTCAGCCGGAGGGGCGTATGAGGATTCATTGCCGTTGACCCGCGTTACCGATGAGATGTCCTGGGGCCTTATGCTCCACACGCAAGGTGCGGGGTTCACATTCGCTCGGGGCCTTTATGTCGATGGGACCCACGTGCGGATGTGGGTTGCGGATTTGGCCTACATCCGAAACCTTAAGGAGCAGAAGACCACCAATCCCGTGTATGACGAAGGCGCTTCTTACGTCTATGGAAAGGTCAATGCGTTTCACACTTTGAGGCTGCTCACGGGGCGGCAAGTGCTTCGGTCAGAGAAGATCCGAAAGGACGCCGTGCGTTTTAGCACGATGTGGTTGTGGGGCGCGAGTTTGGGCATTGAAAAACCTGTCTACCTTGAGATTGGATACCCTGACATTCCGTACACCAGCATTTCGGTGGAACGCTACAATCCCGACGAACACTTCTCAGACGACATCTTTGGGCAGGCTTCTTGGGTGAATGGCATCAATGAGTTGACCTTGGTTCCAGGCGTGCATTTGAGTTACAGTTTGGAGTTTGAGTATGGAAACCAACGCGAGGTGATGCGCTCGTTGAACATCGGAGTGGATGCAGATGTTTTTTTGAAGGAACCGATGATCTTGGCAGAAAAGTTCGATCAAAACTCAAGGTACTTTATCACCCTGCATGCCAAGCTCCAATTGGGCAGGCGTTGGACCCGCAAGTAACACAATCCATGAGCGCAATACCTAATCAGCAACGCATACCAAAGCCCAAGTGGCTGCGCGTTAAGCTACCCACAGGGGAAAGCTACCGCAACGTGCGTGAAATTGTTTCGGAGCACAAGTTGCACACCATTTGCGAGAGCGGCCATTGCCCCAACATGGGAGAATGCTGGGGAGAGGGGACGGCAACCTTCATGATCTTGGGCAACATCTGCACTCGGAGTTGTGGTTTTTGCAATGTTTCAACGGGAAGACCGCTGGAGGCTGACCCCTTTGAGCCAGGTCGAGTGGCGCGATCTGTGAAATTGATGGGGGTGAAGCATGCCGTTATCACGAGTGTGGACCGGGATGATTTGGCGGATGGTGGTAGCGAGATTTGGGCCCAAACAGTCCGCGCCGTTCGCGTCCGAAGCCCGGGCACGACGATGGAAACACTGATTCCAGATTTTGCGGGCAAATGGGAGAATTTGGCGCGCATCATTCAGGCGGCTCCAGAGGTGGTTTCACACAACTTAGAAACGGTGCGTCGCCTGACAAAAGAGGTTCGGATTCAGGCGAAATACGATCGGAGCTTGGAGGTGTTGAGGCGGCTTGGTCAAGCGAATCTTCGAACGAAGTCTGGGGTCATGCTCGGGTTGGGGGAGACCTTTGACGAGGTCGTCGAAACGATGGAGGATTTACGTTCTGTAGAGTGCCAAGTTTTAACCCTAGGCCAATACCTTCAGCCCACTCCCAAGCACCTTCCTGTTCATGAGTTCATTCACCCCGATGTCTTCGCGGAGTTGGGAGAATTGGGTCGAAAAATGGGATTCCGGCACGTGGAAAGTGGTCCACTTGTTAGGTCCTCATACCACGCAGAAAAGCACGTGCTTTGAGGGCGTTGCGTCAAGACTCCGTCATTTTTAATTTGAACACCCGATTCGAAGTCATTCAAAGGGGTTCTTTGTTGTAACTTTCGCGTCACCTGATTTAGGAAAACCTGATACCATGCAATCCAAGTTCTTAGCGATACCCGTAGCGCTGGCCGTTGTTGCCTTCTGCGCAGTGAGCATTTTGCTAACTGACAATTCGAATGAAGCAGCAGCTGTTCAATCGTCCTACGTCCCTACCCACCTAGACACTCCATCGGCTAGCCCAGAAGGAGCTTTTGAAATTCGTCGCAGGTTACTTGCGGACATTGAGACAGGAGAAATCAATGCCGAGGGTTTGCGCGCTTTGGAGGCGGCAGTTAGCAAGAAGGCTGCGAAAGATGCAGCAACAGGAGCTAAGGCGACTGACCACTACTGGAATGAGATGGGACCTGATAACATCGGAGGCCGCACGCGCGCCATTTGTGCGGTAACGGAACTTACGCTCTTCACGGGTGGTGTGAGCGGTGGACTATGGAAATCCACAGACGCCGCTAACAGTTGGGTTCAAGTCAAGTCCTTCCCGGTGCCAATGGTCTCTTCCATTGCTTACACCGCCAACGGCGATCTCTACGTCGGAACTGGTTCTCAGTTTGAAGGCGGCGGTGGAACGGGCAACAGCGGATTCAACGGGCGCGGCATTTGGCGGTCCACTGACATGGGGGAAACTTGGGCGGTGGTCGAAGGGACTGACCCGGGCGCATT
>DAISXU010000152.1:0-5165 GCA_036825655.1 Flavobacteriales bacterium
GTCTGACGTGCATCCATTTACATCAGTGGCGAAAACGGTGTAATCCGTGTCAACAATCGGATTGACCACTTGAACAGCACCGGTGCCCAACCCATTGTCCCACGAGTAAGTCCAGGTTTGACCTGGATCCATATCCGAACTGGTTTCAATTGTGGCAAAGCCATTGATACAAATGTTTGGATTTGGCGTCAAATCAAAATCCATCGGCTGCGGTGGACTCAGAACAAACGGAACGGTATACTCACATCCAATCGCATCACTAAGTTCTACGGAGTAATTGCCTTCCGTAAGGTCGTCGAAGACATCCAATCCTCCATTGGAGATCACCGTTTCAACAGGCATACCATTTTCGAATAATTCGATGGTCCATGGTCCTTCTGATGGTGGCTCATCAATTTCTACAGCGATGGTGCCATCTGTAAGCACACATGTAGGGTTGGAGAAATTTGTCGTGAACATGAATCCAGGTACAACGAGGACCGTGTCAGTCGTTGCACAGTTTTCCAATCCTATGGGCTCAACAAATGCAACATATTCGGTTGGGAAACCATCAAACGTTTCCACGATTGGGTTTGCGCTATTGGCATTGGTTAAGTTGTCGGCGGGCTCCCAATTCCACATAAAGCCACAAGCGTCTTGGCCGCACCCTGCACACCAGCTTACCGGATCATAATTTCCTGACCCACAACTTATTGAACCATCAGACGTGAATTGTACATAGAGGCAACCGTCGGGATTCGTAGCAGCTACGAAGGACTCGGGATAAGCGCCACTCAGATCGAGCAATAAAGGTGCCGTATTATCATCCCCATCAAAAATCTGGATGTGATCGAAAAAACCTTCGATCTGTCCTTCGTAGAACAAGATCTCCATCATGGTTCCATCCCCTGGAGTATCTGGGCAATAAGTCCAAGATGAATTTTCATTATTGTCGTAACAATGAACGACCGTTTCAGCACTTCCCGCACAAGGTGAGATTCCGCCACCAAGGAAAGCACCCTGTAACTCGACCGCATCGCCACAAAAAATCTGGTCTGGCCCCGCA
Organism: Flavobacteriales bacterium; assembly: GCA_036825655.1. GTDB lineage: Bacteria > Bacteroidota > Bacteroidia > Flavobacteriales_D > Sanyastnellaceae > JALQTD01. The sequence goes on from DAISXU010000152.1 coordinate 1,046, forward strand.
GTGATGCTATTGCCCGGATTCTCAATTACATCAATAACCACCGTAGTATCCCAGCTGCAGCTGAAGCTATTCGTAACCGTATAGGTAAAATCATAGACTCCAGGCTCATCAAATTCGAGATTCACGTAATCCGACAACGGGTCAATCGCTTGAACACCATAAGTCGCAGAGTTGACTTGCCAATAACTCGAATCTACACCTGCCCCAATCGTGGGCGTAAAAGTGGTGATGCCTGGTACAATTTCAGGATTAAAATCAATGCTCCACTCGAACAAAGTACCATTGTCTGCAGTCCATTGGTCGATGATGACAAATGTCCAAATTCCATTGAGTGGACACCCCACGAAGTCACACAAATCACCACAGGGCAGATAGGTTCCTGCAGGGATAGGGTTTGCAATGTCTGGATTGTTCGCGTCGTCCAGAACCCATTCCGCATCCATGTCCCATGAATAATCAAAGCCTTCCACATCAACGATACCGAGATCATTGCCGCCTACATCATTCGGCGTACAACCGTTTGGATCTGCAGCTCCTGACGGTCCGTTTTCCATGAGTATCACCTCCGTGCCGTCGGGACAAATCACCGACATTGTCAAATCGCCTATGAAGCTATGCTCAATATTTGCCGTGATCAATTCAATGTCATCACATTCCTCAAGGACTTGGCCATCGTCAAAGAAATCGATGGGTAACTCAGAGACAAATGGTATTCCCGTGTTATCCGGCAAATCTGCATTCTCGGATACAGCCAATGGAGGCAAGGCAGTCCATGTGATACTTTGGACAGGGTTTCCATCGAGGTAACCTGGAGAACCCGCACAGAGCGGAGTGCTAAAGTCCGCATTGAAGATGGGTATGGTCGATACCAAAACTTGGTACACCTCGAAGTTGACACTCGTGCAGCTATTCTCATCCGAAACTACCAATGAGACGAGGTATTCACCAGGCTCATCGTACGAATGAACCCCCGTTGCGGTCTCCGTTGAGTCCACACTGCCATCCCCCCAATTCCAAATCCAATATTCAAGAGGCTCCGCATCTGGAATGGAATTGGACCCATCAAATGTTATTTCCTGGCCCGGGCAAAGGCCAACACTCGGTGAATTGTCGTCGAATGGGTCGGGATCAGTCAACTCATATCCAGAACTGGGATAGGTGCATGGTGTAACACACGCCATTTCTGCCAGCCAACCAATATCTCCTCCTGATGCGCCATTTAAAACAACAAAGGAAAATGTGAGACAACCAGATGGATTATCAACCGATCCGGTAATCGAAACGCCTTGGAAACTATTTCCCGTGCCTACACCCACAGCCGGCGCTCCGGTATTATCTCCGTCGTAAACAACTAAGTAGTCATTGTTATCGGGATTCGCATTTGTTTGAAGATCAAACGCAATGAAGTTCACTTGGATGGCGTCACCGGGAACATCCGGGCAAATCGTAATCGTATAATTCTGGTCTGAATAAGGAGCACCATTCGGATCGGTCGGGTTGATATCGGTGCCATCATCGATAAAATACCCTCCGCAAACCGAAATGTCGCCTCCACTAATCGTGTACGAATCTTGCGCTAGAATGCCTTCAATTGTGCAAATGCCGGAAAGCAGAATCATCACGAACGACACACGAGTGGCTTTCAACATGATCAATGGATTCAAATGACTCATCTTAATCAACGAAATTAGGTAGCAAATCTAAAACCATTAAACGCACTCAATCGTTGCACGTCAAATAAGAGACTTCTCGTAGTTGTTGAAAACTTCGAATGTCACATTCAGTCAGTCCTCAATTTCTACCTCATCCACAAACAGAACATGATCGTGGTTTGGAGAAAGGGTCTCGAGCTGCCATCGGTATGAATTTCCTGCGATGGCGGCCTCACCATTTTTGAGCGTGCCGTCCCAAGGAAGGTTATATTGCGTGGTAGAATAAACGACCTGGTCTTCGTCCCAAATTGTCAAACGCCAATCGCCAGGCAATTCTGACACCACAAGCGGCATAAAGGTATCATAACGACCATCGTCATTGGGCGAGAATCTCGCTGGGGCCAATGCCTCTTTTCTGGAAAACAGCTGAATGTTTTCTGCGGCTACATCCTGACATCCATACGCATTACTCGCGATGAGGTTTACAGGGTAAATTCCGGGCACGTCCAGGGAGGCAATGGATAGAGGTAAATCTTTCTGCTTCAAAATCCACGCGCTGCTGCTTCCTCCCTTGGTCTCGTCAATAAAATGGACATCGACCTGGCTCACCTCATCAATGGATTGAAAATCCCAGCTCATCTGAGCATCCGGTTTGGGACGAACGACAATCATATTCTCGACCGTTCGGGTTCTGATCGTACCGTCACCTGGAGCACGGACCGAAACGGTGATATCGTATGTGCCAGGAGAATTGAAAATGTGAGACGGAGCGTTCAATTGAGAGAAAGCACCATCACCGAAGTTCCATAGTACACTCCCCGCTTCGTCAATTCCGTTCAACGCAAAAGAAACTTCCGTTCCCGCACAAGCCTCCTGTACTGAAATGTTAATTGATGAAGCGTCAATCTCGTCGTCTTCGGCGCGAACCTCTGGTCCTTCGCTCAATGCCTCCGATGCAATGTTCTTCGATGCACTCAAAGCTCCCTTGTGCTCCTCCAAACTAGTCCCGCTTTCTCCATTCAGGTTCAGACCTGGATTCGAAGAGTTCTCAACAGATGCTGAAAATAGTATCCCGTTGGAATTCGCATCGGTTGCAACTGACAAGTCAACATCTCCTTTATTGGATGCGCTAGGCGCAGGAAATTGAACGACCACTCGCTTGGACGTTCGGGCGAAATCCCCGTCAAATCGTGCAGGCTGCCCTGAATAATCCACAATTGAAGCCATGTCAATTTTCATCGAAGATTCATTCGATGGTGAATCTTCAGACAAAAAGAAACCTGTGTGATTTGGTTCGAAACCGGTTTCAACTCCTCTCAAATTGGTCGATGTGCGCAGGGCATCATCTGATTCATTGCCTCCTGCACCCTGCAGGGAGGAATTCGATTCAATCGGCCCAAAAACAAAAAACGCGAGCCCAACGGCCACTGCCGTTGCCCCGAGTGCGAAACGCTCCGCTACTTTCGCCCTTCGAATAAAATGTTCCGCTGAATTGTGCCCCCCAACGTTCATTTCATCCAGCCGAGCTTTCATAGCTTCCCAATTCCCTGACACATCTGGCTCAAAGCCCTCAAAAGCTCTCTTCAATCGCTCCCACTTATTTAAGTCCTCGTTCATTTCGATACTTTTTCATTCATAACACCCAACAAAACAGCCCTGACATTTCGTCTGGCCTTGGCGAGGTTCGATTTTGAAGTCCCGACGGAAATGCCCAATTGATGGGAAATCTCCTGGTGGGTAAGGTTGTCGAAAACATACAAATTGAACACCGCTCTGTATACAGGTGTCAGTTGTTTCATTGCAGCCAAGACATGTTGTATCGTGATTTGTTCCTCTTCTGTCTCTAAGAAGGACATTTCTTCTCCATCATCGGAGTATTCCAACGTGCCTTCTGCCGTCAATTCTTCAGGGGAAGCTTTTTCCTTCCTAATGAAGTCGATGGCAGTATTGACCATGATTCGTTTCATCCAACCTTCAAAAGAACCTTTCGAAGTAAACCCTTCGATGTTCGAAAACACCTTCAGGAATCCCTCTTGAACAATGTCCTGAACCCGATCATGATCTGAATGGTACCTCATGCACACTCCAAACATCAGCCTGTAAAAGCGTTCGAAAATCCATTTCTGGGACTTCGAATCTTTTCGCTTACAGCCTTCTATATGTTTGATCAGTTCGTTTTCCGACATGGCCTTCGCCGATTCTAAGACGCTCCAATTTTTGAATAGTTGCCTACTCAACGCACCCTACCATGCAAAATAGTCTTAATCCGAACATTCTCATCGGTTTATGGTGAATAGATTTCACAAATGATGTGTTTACAGCGCATCCCCCTGAATTAAATTTGCGGCATGCGAGTAGTTGTAGGATTATCAGGAGGAGTCGACTCCAGCGTAGCTGCGTGGCTCCTCAAAGAAGCCGGGCATGATGTCATTGGTTTGTTCATGCGGAACTGGCATGATGAATCCGTT
>DAISXU010000153.1:0-5134 GCA_036825655.1 Flavobacteriales bacterium
CATTGGTCAGACGCAATACGATTTGCAATCCAATGCAGCCGTTGACAATCGCATGTATGCAAGGGACAATGGCTCGGGCCAAACGCATGTTGCAGCAGCTTGGACAATCAGCCTCGAAGGCAGCCCATTCTCCGATCGTGGAACAGGTTACAACCTCAACACGGGAGAAACGTGGGGCGAAATTCCATACAACAGAATCGAAGCCATCCGCACAGGCTGGCCATCCTTGGTTGAAACGGCGAGCGGTCGCGAAATTTCAATTACCCATGCAGGAATTGATACGCCACTGCATATGACATACCGCGACGCGGGGGAGGAAATGTGGTCGGAGATGGACATCCCTTCAGGCTTGGAGGTAGGAAAACTTTGGCCCCGCGCGGCCGTTGCAGGTCCTGATGGAAACACGGTCCACCTCATTTGCATTTCAACTCCTGAGGGCAATGGTGGAGCCTTGCTCAATGGTCAAAATGGGGCCCTTCTCTACTACCGCTCTTTGGATGGTGGATCCTCTTGGGATGTCCAAGACAGTGTATTCGCTCAATTGGACAGTTCTTCATTTTTGGCTTTCACAGGTGACAGCTACGGCATTGCTGCTTATGGCAATACGGTAGCTTTCACGGCATTCAATGACTGGTCGGACTCATTCACCATGATCTCTGAAGACAATGGAGACAACTGGACTTACCACACCATGGTGGATTTCCCAGTTGATTTGTATCAAATCGATGATGGTTTGCCAGAGATAGGTGACGATTGGAACGAAGATGGTTTGTTCCAGGAGTTCTTCAATACGGATGGTGCAGGTGCAATCTTGGTTGACCTCGATGGCGGTGTGCACGTGACTTACGGCGCCATGTATTACATGGATGATGATACCACCGATGGGGGCCAGTTCAGCTACTTCCCCGGCGTGAATGGTTTAGAATATTGGAATCCGTCTTTCGGTGCAGATAGCACATTGAGCATCGCTTACACCTACGACATCGATGGGAGCGGGGCGTTGGATTTGACCGACGACATTGCGGCATACTATGTTGGATTAGCGGGCATGCCTTCCATGTCGGTGGACGCGGACAACAATTTGTACGTTACCTACTCAGCCGTTATGGAGAATTTCAGCACAGGCATCCAGAACTACCGCCACATTTACCTGGTTCATTCGGAAGACGGTGGGTTGACTTGGAATACAGAAACCGCTTGTGATTTAACTCCTGATGTGGATTTTGACGGATACGAAAGTGTATTCGGTGCATTGGCTCCACTCGCTGTAAATGGTCACTTGGACTTGGTGTATCAGCGGGACTATGAGCCGGGATTGCACGTTCGCGGAGATGAAGACCCTATAGACGTGAATGACTTGGTGCACATGCGCGTTCCCATTGCAGACCTCGGAGATTGTGTTGACATCGTCTATGAGGGCGTGAACGTGGATGAGTTAATTGGAGAGGAAGAGGTTTGGATGTATCCCAATCCAGCAACCGACCAAGTGGAATTGATCATTCATAGGAGCGGTGCACACGAAGTTCAATTGCTCAACACCGCAGGACAGGTTTTGCGTTCATTTGCAACCACCGATATGGTGATTCGAATGGATGTGTCGGACTTGGCCTCTGGATTGTATTTCGTTCAGGTCGCTCAAGGCAATGCTCAGCGGATGCTGCGCCTCGCGATCCGGTAAGTTGGAATGAAGCACTTGAAAACGGTCCGTCGCCACTGCGATGGGCCGTTTTTGCATTCAGGGCCTCGCCGAGGTGTACTTTTGCAGGGTGAACGTAGAAATCATTGCCATAGGTGACGAGTTGTTGCTGGGCCAGACAGTGGATACGAATTCCACTTGGATGGGGCTGGAATTGAGCCAACACGGGTTTGCGATAAGCAGGAAAGTGGTCATTTCTGATGATCCAGTTGAATTGACCCGAGCACTGAATGAATCCTTGAGCCGTGTTCAAGCTGTGTTAGTTACTGGTGGCTTAGGTCCAACTTTGGATGATCGAACAAAGGAGACGCTGGCTGAATATTTCGGAACGAAATTGGAATTGCATGAGCCCGCCTTGCGCTTCATTCGTTCCTATTTCCAGCGGCGAAATCTGCCATTTTTAGAAGCGAATAAATTGCAGGCCATGCTGCCTGTCGGTGAGGGATGCACCATCCTTCCTAATCCGCGTGGTACTGCACAAGGCATGTGGTTCGAGCATAAAGGCGCTGTTGTCGTCAGCATGCCTGGTGTTCCGAACGAGATGAAAGGCTTGATGCGTGAGGAGGTCATTCCAGCCTTGACAAAACGGTTTGAGCGTCCTTTTCGGTTTTATAGAACCATTCTTTGCTTTGGAAAAGGGGAGTCATTTTTAAGTGCGCTTTTAGGGGACTGGGAGTCAGATTTGCAGCATGCGGGGATTTCACTGGCCTACTTGCCAGCTCATGGCCAAGTGAGGATTCGATTGAGTGCTTCAGGGGAGAACGAATCGCAGGTTCGTGATTTGGTCAATCAGGCCGTGGAGGAAGCCAGTAAATTGCTGAGTCCTTTTGTCGCGTCGACAGAGCATGAAGACCCAGTCCATGGGGTCGCAGCGCTCCTTCTCGACTCCCGTCAACGAGTTGCGGTTGCGGAGTCGTTCACGGGAGGTTCAATTGCTTCCAGGCTCACATTGCTTCCAGGGGCTTCGAATTGGTTCAATGGAGGCGTGGTGACGTACACAGATGCCGCGAAGGTCTCGCACGCAGGCGTTGATCCTGAAACCCTCCGCCAATTCGGCGCAGTCAGTGAGGAAGTGGCCTTGCAAATGGCGCATGGCATCCGGCAAAGCATGGGTGCTGATTGGGCGCTTGCAACCACGGGTTATGCGGGGCCTGGTGAGGGAGAGGAGGTGGGCAAGGTTTACATCTCGCTTCTGGGGCCCGGGGGTTTGGAAGTAGTTCATTTTCAGCATTGGGGCCGTTCGAGGGAGATGAATATCCACCGAGGGGTAACCTATGCACTGCATTTGATTTGGTCAGCGTTGCGGAAACATCAGGAGGATTGTCAAAAAAAGGTTGTTTGAAACCAATTTGTGTCGTTTCTTTGCGCTCCCTTAAAAAGAGAACTATGAGCCGCGTTTGTCAACTCACCGGGAAGAAAGTGATGGTCGGAAACAATGTTTCCCACTCAAATCGCAAGACCAAGCGTCGTTTCTACCCGAACCTTCAAAAGAAGCGTTTCTTCATCGAAGAAGACGGATCGTGGGTGACCCTGCGTGTTTCTGCTTCCGCCATTCGCACCATCAACCGCTTGGGAGTGAAGGCGGCAATGGAACAGTCCAAGGACAAGGGCATTTTCATCGAAAAGTAATTCGACGCACCACTTGCGTCGCACGAAAAAGGCCATCTCAATGCGAGGTGGCCTTTTTCGTTGTGCGATGCAGCGTAAGGTCAATTGCCGCCTAAGATCAAGGGCAATCCATCATCGCCAGACCCGATCACAATCACTTTGCTGTTGGGGCTGTTCGCGAGCTCAGCGGTGGCTTCGATGCCTTTCCACTTCAAAAGCTCATCGCTGATTCCCGATGACACGATTTCTTGGAAGTCCCGAATGCCCTCTGCTTCAATGCGCTTCCGTTCCGCTTCTTTCGATGCCTTTTCGATTCGGAATTCGTATTCCAAGGATTCCTGCTCTTGCTGCAATTTGCGTTCGATGGCTTCTTCAAGTGTTCTTGGCAGCCGGATGTTGCGAATCAAAACATCATTCAGTTGGATGAAATTACTGGCCAATTTCATGCTCAACTCGGACTCAATTTCTTCCTGAATTTCTTCCCGCTTCGTGGTATTGAACTCTTCCGGCAAATATTTGGCAATGACCTCGCGTGCAACAGAACGCATAGCGGGTGTAATTACCTTTTCCTCGTAGTTCCGACCGCGTTCTATCTCCAATTGAGGGAGCAACGATAAATCGGGTTGGTAGAAAATGGTCATGTCCATTTCAATTTTGAGCAAATTGGAACTCAAGACGCTGAGTCCTTCCATGCGCTCTTTTTGGCGGATTTCGTACTCATAAACCTTGTTCCAAGGAGCCTTGAAGTGGAACCCAGACATCAACGGTGTCTCTGAAGTGTCAACGCCGTCTCCAAACGTGTGGAAAATTAAGCCGGCATGCCCACTTGGGATGGTAACAGTCAATGTGTTCCAAAAGATGAATACAGGAAGGATGACGATGAGCCCCACGAGAATGCCTCGCAGGCGACCATCAAAGGGCTGGGATTTGTTTTGATTCATGAAGTAAATCTACAACGCCAATGGCGAGTTCAATAGCCAATTGTTCTTCTGCGGAAGATCCACTCCAAGCTCAATAGAATCACCAACAGAACCAAGATGGAGGGGAGTTCTACCGCGTCTTGGAGTTTGATTTCTTCGAAAAGCACAGGCTGGGCTCCTTTCGCTTCTACCATGCGGTCAACTACCGATTGAGGTGATGCTGAAGGGTCGTCAGACAATGTGCCAATGAACTGTCCGCCCGTTCGTTCTGCTAGGCGCAGGAGCAAGCCATGGTCAGCGCGGTCTGCTGTCCATTCGATGGAGGTGGATTCAATGACGACTTCTCCAGTGGTTGATTGGAGTTCTCCTTCTAGCAGGGTTTCGGCCCTCCATGCGTAGGTCCCCGGAGCGAGCTTACCCCAATCCAATCGATAGCGGTTACCAGATTCTACAAAGGCACCCTTTAATTCTTTTCCTTCCGGAGTGGTTAAGTACAATTGGATGTTCGCTCCTGAAAGTGGATTGAGTGCCCCATCGTAGATTTCTGCACGCATCAAAAACGAGTCGTCAGATGCGCACCGATTGGGAGCATTCACTCGGAATCTTCTCACATCGGAACGGGAGGTTAAGTACTGGATTGTGGAGGTGACCCAAGCAGAAAGCACAGGTGCATCTGGTTGGGTAATTCCCTCTTCCATTCGCCACCTCCACCACCCCGAACCTGTGCTGATGGCCCAGCGTCGTTCGCCGGACACCGTCCTGAATGCCAAGAGAGGCTCCTTGGTTATGAGGCCTCCGAGTGTAACTTGCAGCGCTGGATTCCAGGCTGGAGATAAGTTCCACTCTCCCAAAGGAGCTAACAAGGCCGGGGGAGATCGAAATGCCCGCGCTGCATCAGCCGGCCATTGAA
>DAISXU010000154.1:0-5115 GCA_036825655.1 Flavobacteriales bacterium
TTCTGGAATTTATTCACTTTCACGTGTTAGTTGTTTGCGAGCAATGCAACGCTGAGATCAGATCAGTTCTACCAACGTCAATTTGGACCTTAGTCTAGTAAACCACCATGGCGAGCATCACGCCTCTTCACTCTAAAAATCGGGAAGCCCGGATTAAGTCGAACAGAGCAGTCCCGCTCCGACGTATCGTTCAACCTTTTCCGGTCGAACCGAGTGGTTTTCCGGACGAAGAGCCCATCCCAGTGACTCGCCCATTCCTCCCGCCCTCGGTTTTATACAAACAGTACATTCAAGGAACTTTCGATCGAAATTGGTTGACCAATGATGGTGAATTGGTTCAGGAGCTTCAGATGAAGTTGGAAAACCGCCTTGAAGTGCCAGAATTACTCTACGTCAGCAATGGAACCATCGCTTTGCAATTGGCGATTAAAGCACTCCAATTAACTGGCGAAGTCATTACCACCCCTTTCACCTTCATTGCCACTGCAAGCAGCTTGGCTTGGGAAGGGTGTAAGCCGGTTTTTGTGGACATCGAAAAGGAAAATTTCAACCTCGACCCCGATGCCATTGAAGCAGCCATCACTCCTGAAACCACTGGAATCGTGGCAACCCACTGTTTTGGTTGGCCTTGCCGAGTGGATGCCATTTCGAATATCGCCAAAAAGCACGGACTGAAGGTAATTTATGATGGCGCCCATGCGTTCGGCACTTCATTTCATGGTGAGTCCATTTTCAAGTTTGGCGATTTAACGACCTGCAGCTTCCATGCTACCAAATTGTACCACACCGTAGAAGGGGGAAGCATCAGCGGTTCTGATCCTGAGGTGATGCAGAACCTCAGGTGGATGCGCAACTTTGGCCATTTGGATCATGAGCGATTTGCCACCGTCGGCATCAATGCGAAAAACAGCGAAGTTCATGCAGCCATGGGCTTATCGAACTTTTCTTACATAGACGACATCTTAACGCGACGTCGAGGTCAAGCTCGTGCCTACGCAGCCTTTTTGAAAGGCGCAGATTTGATGCACCTGAATCCAGAAAACAAGGATTGGAATTGCTCTTACTTTCCCATTGTTTTGCGTTCAGAACGCGAGTGCCTGGCACTCATTGAGGAACTCAAATCGTACAACATTCAACCCCGTCGCTATTTCTATCCCTCACTCAACAAGGTCAACAATTGGAGCACAGCATCGTGCCCCAACGCTGAAGAAATAGCATCTCGTGTCCTGTGCTTGCCGATGTACTACGATTTGAAATTGCGCGATGTACAGCGCATAGCGGACATCATTCGTTCATTCTCCAAGGGCTATTCTGACGCTCCTTGAACGTAAAGGTCCTTCCTAGAGCAGAAACACCTGGCCTTCGCGAGCGATTTTAAAGCCTTTTGCCTCGACAGCTTGCGAAGCTGGACTGTCATTTGAATGCAACGGATTCGTGTGGTTCAAGTGAATGAAGTAAACTTTACCGCGATCTTCAAGCGACAACGCTTCCAAAGCCAGCATCGTTTCGACCACAAACGGGTGGGGAATTTCAGACATGTCCCTGTGATTTACCTCTGCCGCGTCATAAAAAGTGGCGTCAAGGAAGGCGTAATCTGCCCGCGATAACTCTTCGACCAAGGAGTGTTCCCAAGTGTCCCATTTGTCGATGTCCGGAATGAACAGGGCACTCCGAGAAGGGCCTTCCACCCAAAATCCCACTGTTTCGCTGAATTCATCGCGATGAGGCACCCGGATAGGGGTTACAATGACCTCGCCTTCAAAAAGCAAAACAGGCACGTCATCCGCGAGCGGAAGCACTTCGATGTTTCCCAAATCCACCAATTGACTCCATGGACCATTGCTGGTGAGAAATTTGGCCATTCGAGGCATTGCGCCAACCTGTACGTGTCGAGCTCCCAAAGCCTCGCGACCGAGGTGCATCAACCCGGTGTAATGGCCCATGTGCGCGTGCGTAAGAAAGATGTGGGAGGGCTGCGAAACCCCAGAGTGGTCTGCCAGGCTAGCCCATTGGCTCGGTAAATCAGGTGTCGCCTCAAATAGCGCTGTTTTTGTCGAGTTCGAGTTCACAAGGCCAAGCGACACAACCCTTCCTTCCGAACGAGGTCGCAAAAACAGATTCCGACAGCATGGACGACCACACCCGATGTGTGGCATTCCCCCGTCTTGGACGTTGCCAAGCACAATGAGCTCTACCGACCCTGAATCAGTTTGCGGGTCCAGCTTTTGGCCTTGCAGAAGAAACACGAACCCCAACATGCTGAGCAACAATAAGGAGCGTTGCGACCAGGAACTGCGTTGCATCTGTAACATGGATGTCAATTCTGAGGGTAACGCAGGCAGGCAATGATGTCGTGCAAGACCATTGCGGCCACGGCAACAACAATCAACCCAGCAATGGGTAAGCAAACTGCCAACGTTCCAATGGAAAGCCAAGGTAGAACACCCCAAGGGCTATTGCCCTCATTCTGCGGAATTCCTGTTCGCGACTCCTCTAAATGCATCATTGCGAGGCCTAAGATCAAAGGGCTGAAGGCAACCACTGCTAGCACCAACAAAACAAGGAGAATCCATAGGAAACGCACAGGTTTGGAAAGGAGGATCGCTTGCTTGAACATCTGAAGCAAGGTAGCACAAAGCGCCAGTTGACGCTTCCATCAACATCCATTGCTCACGCGCCTTATATTTGAATTGAAGATGTTCCTTGTCGAAAAACCAAATATTCTAGATCAAGAGAAGGTTCCCCTCAATGCCTGGGGCTGGGCCCTTGTTTTCGCATGGCTGTTGCCCGCTGTACTTCAGGCACAGTTGGACACCTTGCACTTCCTCCCTCCCCTGCATTCCCGAAATACGGGCCACATTGAGGACCATTATTTGTACTTATCGACGCCCGAAATTATCGATGTCACCGTAGAGGTTAACGTGGGCGGCGGCACTCCGTTTCCTGGTTCTCCATTCACCATTTCAAATGGCTCACCTTTGATTTTAGAAATTGGGAATGGCCAATTGAACGGGAGTCCTTTGATGGTAGCCCAATACGAGCTCAACGAAGTGTTGACGGAGCGAGGATTGGTGGTGCATGCATCCGCCCCGGTCTACGCCAATGCCCGGTACCGCAGCTATGTCCAGGCCGAAGCGCTAACGGCTAAGGGGACCAAGGCCTTGGGAACGGAATTTCGCTTTGTAGGCATGCCTAACGGTTCTGAACAAGACATTCGGTCCTTTGTCATCGGAGTCATGGCAGCAGATGATGGCACCTCGGTAGAAATTACAGAATTTGACCCCAACATCGAGTTTGCGGGTGCCCCCAACGTAACGGTGGATTCCTGGGCATTTGAATTGGACGCAGGAGAGAGCTTCGTGCTTTCAGGATACGCCAACAGCACAGCCAACCTCGCCGGCTTTGTGGGGGCTTTGATTGAGAGTACAGGGCCGATTGCTGTAAGCACTGGAAATTGGTGCGGTGCTCTTCAAATCCCACAAGACCAAGACATTGCAATTGACCAAATCGTTCCTTTTGATTACCTCGGGCTGGATCATGTCTTTGTTGAAGGCAATGGGCTTCCAGAACAAGAACGAGGGTTGGTCGTCGCGGTTGCAGATGGAACGGAGGTTTGGCTCAACGATGACGCCTCACCAGCAATTACTTTGCAAGCCGGTGAATGGTTTTTGATACCTAACAGCGCTCTTACCGGGACCCTCCACCGCAACATTTATGTTCACACCTCCGAGCCGGCTTACGTCTGTCAATTTCTGGCCGGCAGCCCTCAGCTCGCGACCCCTGGAATGAACTTCATTCCTTCTTTGAGCTGTGGAATGCCACATGAAGTCAATGAAATTCCTTCCATCGAGCTCATTGGAAACCAAACGTATGACGGTTGTTTGTTCATCATCACCGAAGCTGGAGCTGAGCTGCTCATCAACGGCGTTTTACAAAGTGGAAGTGAACCTGTCATAGGCCAGGAAATCTGGGAAACGTACAAAATCGAGGGCTTGACAGGCAACGTCAGCGTAGCGTCTTCGGGCCCAGTCGCTGTCGGGATGTTTGGTCAAAGTGGAAGTGCAGGTTGGGCAGGTTATTACAGCGGTTTTTCCTTGGACATCAGCGCGGAATTTGACCTTACCGAGTCCATCTGTCCTGGAGATTCCGGTTGGGTGGCCTTTACCGGCAATGCGCTGGGCGGCGCAACATTGAATTGGGATTTTGATGGGCTTGCTGTTGAAGGAACTGGCGACGAAATCGTCATCTTGCCTTCGGAACCGGGAACGTACTCCATTTCTCTGGTGGTGCAAGGGGACGGATGCTCGGATTTTGAAGCACATGATGTGACGTTTCAACCAACGATTGTCTCCAGTTCAGAAGCCATAGCGTGTGATGAATGGCTCTGGGAAGGACAAACACTTACCTCTTCTGGCATTTATTCAGAGATCTATTCAAGCGCAATCACTGGATGCGACAGTTTGGTTGAACTCGCGTTGACTGTCATTCCCTCTCCCAATCCGTTGCTCACGAGTGGAGGATTGGACTCCACGATTTATTGCGCCACATCCTCTTCGGTTGTTTTGGGACTAGCAACCACCGATGACTACGAATATGAATGGAGTTTTCTTGCACCGGGAAGCCTTGAATGGCTGGGATTATTGGACTCCATCGGTATGGCAAGTTACATCGGCCCGGGCCTGTATGAAGTCTATGCGCACTCCGGTGCGCCATGCTTCCACGAGGCGGTCATGTCCATCACGGTGGAAGAAGGAGCGTGCAATTTGATCATTCCCAACGTTTTTTCTCCTAACCAAGACGGAAGGAACGACCGCTTTTATGTTGCGGGCCTCGAACCATTTGAGGGCGCACGCATTGAGATTTTCAACCGCTGGGGAGAGTTGATGTTCAGCCATTCGGATTTTGGAAAGAGTGCAGGGTGGGATCCCGGAAACAGCGCGTCTGAAGGTGTTTATTACTTCACGCTCACCGTTCCCATGCTCGAAAGTGGTGCACTGGTGGAAGACATCCAAGGGATTGAAACCCACCAGCCGCCTGCCGATCTAGTCCGGCATGGTGCTTTTCAGCTCGTTCGCTGAATTCAAATGATCTTCCATCCATTGGCTGCCTCTGGAG
>DAISXU010000155.1:0-5069 GCA_036825655.1 Flavobacteriales bacterium
ACTGGATCGCTCTTTGGTCCAACTTTGGGCTTCAGGTGCACCCGTCATCGATGCAAGTGATCTTGCCTGTGGGCATTAGCTTTTACACGTTTCAGACGTTGAGTTACTCCATTGACATCTACCGAAAGGAATTAAAGCCCACGAAGGATTTCATTGCTTTTGCCGCATTTGTGAGTTTTTTCCCTCAATTGGTTGCGGGTCCTATCGAGCGAGCTCGTTCGCTGCTTCCACAAATTGAATCGAAGCGCATTTTTGAGTCAGGCGATGCAAAACAAGGCATTCGGCTGATCATTTGGGGCCTGTTCAAGAAGGTGGTAATTGCAGATACTTGCGCTGTCCATGCCAACGAACTGTTCGCGAATTATGGAGATTATGGTGGACTCGCCTTGATGTTGGGTGCCTTGTATTTTGCATTTCAGATTTATGGAGATTTCAGCGGTTACAGCGACATCGCGATTGGAACAGCGCGGTTGTTTGGAATCCGATTGATGACGAATTTTAAAACGCCCTACTTTTCAAGGAACATTGCTGAATTCTGGAGGCGCTGGCACATTTCCTTGTCGACGTGGTTTCGTGATTATGTATACATTCCGCTCGGTGGTTCGCGGTCTGGAAAGTGGAAATCGGTAAGGAACACGTTTGTCATCTTCTTGGTCAGTGGGTTTTGGCATGGAGCGAACTGGACGTTTCTTGTTTGGGGGGGCATTCATGCGATTCTGTTCTTGCCGCTTTTGCTGGGAGGGCTGAACAGGAAGTACACCGATGACATCCTTTACTGGCCAAGTGGCAGGGAGGTGATGGGCATGATGGGGACGTTTTCTGTTGTTGTGGTTGGATGGGTTTTCTTTCGATCAAATTCGCTGGCCGATGCCATGGGGTATTTGACGGGCTTTTTTGGAACGGGCAAGATGACGAGTTTGATCCCCCTAGCGGCGATTGGTCCTTTTTGTGTTTTGGAAATTGCACTCGGACGCAAAGTGCACACAGGTTTCTCTTTGAATGGTTTTTGGCGTCAAGTGGGGTGGGGGGTGCTCCTCTTTTTAGTTGTGGCGATTGGATATTCGCAGCAGCAACAGGCATTCATCTATTTCCAATTCTGATGTGGCATTTTCTGAAGGACCTCGGGTGGGTGGTGGTGGTGACATTGTTGCTACTGCTGGCAACATGGGTTTTACCATTTTGGATGAAGCCGAATGCCATTGTTACGGGATATGCTCGTCTTTCGGATTCATCCTACGAGAATTTGATTTTGGGAACATCGAGGGCGGCCTATGCCGTTTCGCCAGAAGTTTTGGAGGCTCAATTGATTGGTGGCGAATGGTGTAATTTTTCATTCACACTTAGTGATTCTCCTTGGTGTGCTGCCTATGCTAATGCTGTAGAAGACAAATTGAGTTGCCTGGATTCACAGACCCAACAGCCTGTTTTCCTTTTGTTTGTGGACCCTTGGAGTTTGTCTGAGGAAGCCTCAGGGGAAACTTCTTTTCTCGCCGATCAGGGCATCCGTTCATGCGGTACTTCTGGGTGGTATTTTCTACTCAAGCACACCGATCCCTTGGGGGTATGGAAATTCAGTTGGTGGAACGCCCTTGTCGATGCCAATTCTTCGTGGACGGGGATTCACCGGCCAGTCATAGAGATTACTCCTTCTGGCTGGTTGAAGGCAGAACCCATAAACGATCTGAAGGTCATTCGCCGTGCTATTGACTCTAAGCTTCAAGTTTACCGGGGGAAATCCAGATCTTCGTCTTGGCCAGGTGTCCCAAATCAAGAAGCTTTAGAACAGGTCATTGATGCAATTCAAAGTCGAACGTTAACTCCCAAAATCGTACTGGTGAGGCCGCCAGTTGTGCCAGAATTCAAGGAGCTTGAGGAATCGCATTGTCCTGGATTTCAAGAGGAAATGAACCGTCTCCTCTCGAAGTACAATTTGAGGTATTGGGACTTCTCGGAGTCAAGCTCGCTCGGAACCAAGGACTTTCAAGATGCGCACCATTTGAATTCGGAAGGAGCGCGAGTGTTTTCGCTTCAATTGGCCGACTCTTTGCGAACGTTGCAATGAAAAGAAGGGCAGGTCATAGGTGCTGGTCCATCATGATGATCATCAGTGCGCAGGCAGCCGCTCCGAGCTCGAGTTCACGTTTGTGTACGTTTTCGAAGACATCGCGCTCGCTGTGGTGGTAGTCAAAATACCGTTGGTTATCGGGGAGTAGTCCGATGAGCAGTGGACGAGGTTCTAGAGTTTTTAGCGGTGAAATGTCGACACCAGCCCATCCATTGCGGTTGGTGTGCAAGCCAAATCGCTCGAGATCTGCCATTTGGTTTTCAAGCCAATCGACTTCCTTTGTTGTTGCATCAATGCTAAAACCACGAGGCACGAGCCCACCTGCATCAGACTCCATGGCGCCGATTACTTGCTTTCCTTCTTCGTTGTTCGCTGCCCAATCGGCATAGGCCTTGCCTCCCCTGTTGCCGTTTTCTTCGTTGATGAAAAGTACGAAGTGCAGGGTGTGCCTCGGTTGGTAGTCGATGGCTTGAAGCAAGCGGAGTGCTTCAATGGTGTGCACGATTCCTGCTCCGTCATCGTGAGCGCCCTCGCCAATGTCCCAGGAGTCGAGGTGGCCACCGAGGGCGATGATTTGATTTGGCAATTCACGTCCTTCCAAAACGCCAATCACGTTGCCTTGTTCCCGTTCTCCGAGGTCTCGGCAATTCATGGTCAGGGTGACTTCCAAATCGGGGTCCTCATCAACGCGGTGGGCGAGCTCACGGGCATCAACCGTGCTGATTGCTGCAGTTGGAACCCGAGCGATGCCTTCTTCATACTGCATCGCTCCCGTGTGGGGGACGGTATCATAGGCGTGTGTCATGCTGCGCACCAAGGCAGCCACTCCACCAGCCTTCGCTGCAGCTACCGCTCCTTGTGACCGTTGGTCTACGGCACCGCCATAGGCAGCGCCTGTGTTGATGAGGAGCGGATTCATCGGACGGTTGAACAACACGATGCGTCCTTCTGTCGCAGTGCGTGGAAGCGCGGCCAGTTCGTCAATCCCCGGAACGACCACGCACTTGGCGCGCAATGCAGAATCTCCAGGCGTTGGGATGGATCCACCAAGTGCCGTGACTCGGAGTGGCAGTCCAGCGCAATCGGCCGTGCACTCCGATCCGCGTGTCCATGCCGGCACCACCACGGGCAGCACGTAAACCGAATCTGCTCCATTGTCAGCCAATGCTTCAGCTCCCCAACGCATCGCTGCATCCGCTTCGGGAGAACCACTGAGCCGGTGCCCAATGCCTTTTGTCAATTCCCTCAGGCGCTCGTAGGAGGCTCCATTGCCAAGCGATTCTTCGAACAGCGCCTCCGCTTGAGCAAGTTCCGAGTCCGACCATTGCGCTGCAGCTCCCGCTGCATGGCAACATAAACTCAGTGCCAAAACCAATCGTGTCATGCTCCGAAAGTACGCAATCTCAGGAGTTCCGTATCAAGGCAAGTTTTTGCCATCCAACTGCTGCCTGAGGAGGGTGAAGCAACTTAGGCCAACATCCTACCCAGCGAGTCAGCAGGCATTCAAGACTCCGCTAAATAAGCTATAACGGCCGCATCTCCCAGGACCCAAATGTCGTTCGGGTCGTCAAATCCACGGATGAATCGAGCGGCTGGTCTTAGGTCCACACAAGGGCCCTCGAGCACAAAACGATCGTTCTCTTTCGCTCGGCGGATGTATGGAATGCTGATGGGATTTTCTGTGCGCAAGAACATGGCTGCCTTCAGTGACAGGTTCAACTCAAGGCGGTGAAGGCCTTCATCTTCATCGCTGTAACTAAAACCAAAGATGTCTGGCAAGCAAGCACGGTGCATTTCATTGAGTTCAATGGCCTCATCTTGAACTTCAGCCAAGGAAATCCGATCCAATCGAAAGAACTTATTCTGCTTGCTTGCTACTTCATAAGCTGAAAGGCAATTGTGATTGGCCATCAATTCGATGGGTTCTACCAAGCGGTTGGCAATGCTGTTGCTATTGACCGAGTGATAACCGACTAAAAGCAAACGCTTTCGCTGGTGAATGGCTCTTGAAATGGAAGTGAGGATTTGTGCTAGCGACGCTTGCACCAAGGAGTCGGCCACATGCTCACTTTCGCGATGTTTATTCAACTTCCTGAGGATGGAATGCGAGAGGGGATGGTTGGGAATCTGCTCTTCCAGCAAGCTCTTGAGCAACTGCGCTTCGTCTGAGGTAAAGGGCTCATTGAGTTCTTCACCTGCGATGTAGGTGTGCCTGTCAAAGTCGGATTCCACGACGTACCCGAGGCTCTCAATCAGGTTGAAGTACCTGTAAATGGAGCGCTCGCTCACTTCTAACAACTCTGCAAATTCCTTTCGGGTGCGCCTCGGTGATCGCCGCATTAACACGATGAGTCGCAGCACCCTGTGCACCGTCAATTGATTGAAGTCGTCCGGGGTGCTCCTGTCCTTACCTGGTTTGCTCATGGTTTCCGTGCTGGTTCATTTGCCATTGCAAACGAAAGGAAATATTTGAGATGATTCTATAAATTGAATGCATCTGTCATGTTAAAAGTGCAAAATGTTGCCTTAGCCCGGTGAGCAGGTGATGGATGGATCGCCTTGAGGGAACTTCAAATGCCAAACAAGGGCAACGAGATGTGTAGGAATCGAGCGAGGGGCAAGGCGGAGGGATTTTAAACCCTCGGACCCATTAAATGGATTCGATCGTGGCAACAATTAATTCCCTCTGAAATGCAGTAACACTGTGAAAATCAATAGAGGTGAGAATTGCCGCAATTTCTCAGGGTCAAATGCAGTTCAACTGCACGGTATGTGTGTGGTCAGATTGCTATGGATAGGGTGGATGATCCCTTAAATCTAATGGGATTACGGCGGGGGCAGCGATTTGAAATGCGGTAGGTGCTAGCGTTTTGTCCTGAAGACGCAATCTAAGAATGGAGAGGAAGCGCCGTTTTCCCGGGTCGGTGGATGCATCAAAGGACGACGAACGCTTGGCCTTCCTGTGGAAGGCCGTTTTTCATTCCCTGCGCCAGGCTTTGAAGCG
>DAISXU010000156.1:0-5052 GCA_036825655.1 Flavobacteriales bacterium
GCTATGACCCCATCATCAACATCGAGAACCACGATACCATCGGCCTCTTGGCCATCGACCAAGCGGGAAAATTGGCCGGAGCCTGCACGACCAGTGGATTGGCCTATAAAATGCACGGACGTGTTGGTGACAGCCCCATCATTGGAGCAGGGCTTTATGTAGACGGTGAGGTTGCTGCAGCTGCTGCGACCGGTTTAGGCGAAGCCGTGATGCGGACCTTGGGGTCGTTTTTGGTAGTGGAATTGATCCGAGGTGGGCAATCCGCTCAAAGCGCTTGTGAAGAAGGCATCGCTCGGATTCAGGAGCGAATGGCTACGGATGATTTACAGGTAGGATACATCGCAATGGATCGAAGTGGAGAAACAGGAGCACACGCCATACACCCCGGGTTTTCCTATGCTCTCCATGTTGTGGATCAGGGGAAAGTCAATGGACGGCTAGTGGACAGCACCCATGGCTAAACCCATAACGCAAAATCCATGGTTGGCTCTCCTGCAGGTCACCCGCCCTTGGAATCTTTTGATGATTGGTGTAGCAATGGTCATCTTTGGTCGGCAAGTGGCGGGAATGCCCATCAGATCCTTTGGTTGGGCCATAGCCGCCATGATGTGCATCGCTGGGGCGGGCAATGTCATCAACGATTACTTCGATCAGCGAGAAGACCGCATCAACAAACCACGTAAAGCCTTGGTGGGGCGGGTGCTCAAGAGGCGCTGGGCTTTGGGTGCTCACCATGCCTTAGCAGCCAGCGCGCTTCTCCTGAGCTCATGGGGCAGCCACCTCACTGGCTCTTATGTTCCGCTGATTTGGTCCATCTTCCTTGGGGGACTTCTCGCGGCTTACAGCCCGTTCTTCAAACGTCGATTTCTCAGAGGAAACCTCCTCATCGCATGCGCGGTTGGGCAGTTGCCGCTCTGGACGGGAATGGTGCTTTCGGTTGAAGGGGAAGTGATCTGGTGGATCTTGGTGGGTTTCGCGGGGATCTCGGGGTGGCTCACGTTGATTCGGGAGGTAACAAAGGACTTGCAAGACTGCGATGGCGACAAAGAGTGGGGATACGATACCCTTCCTATCCGATGGAAAACTGAGAAAACTGTCCGACTTCTGCATGCTTTAATGGTCCCAACAGCAATTGCACTTTTCGGTGTAACCTGGATTTGGGCAGAATTTTCTGAAGGAGCGGGCTGGTGGACTTTGGCCTTCAATGTCCCTTTCCTCGGCGCTTGGCTGCAACTCCAGCGCCGCGACATCCGCCGCTTATCGGCCTGGCTCAAATTGACTATGGCAGGAGGGTTAATCGCCTTGGCCATGGCTCCGCCGATTGGGTAATTTTCGGCTAACATTCGCTTAACAGAATCGCGACGAAGTGTTTACACATTTTCCAATGAGTGCTATTCAAAGTCTGATGAATTTTGCCACATCAAACCTTGATCATGAAGCACATTTACTATTTCGTTCTTGCAGCCCTGCTGAACGCTGCACCGTTGTTCAGTCAGAATTGTGATTGCCCTCCTTTGGCGGACCGTCCAATTGTCCTTATTTCAGATGACGGTTCAGGAACGGGCACCGAAACTTGGACCTGCAACAACACCTATCTTCTAGATGGCTATGTGTTCGTAAACAGCGGCCAAGCTCTAACCATTGAATCCGGCACCGTTGTGAAGGGCATGATGGGGTCAGGCACAGAGGCCGCTGCGCTTATTGTAGCTCGAGGTGGGCAAATCTTTGCCGAGGGCACAGACGCCTGTCCCATCATCTTTACGCATGAGGGAGACCCGCTCGATGGGTCTGTTGCTTTCAACCTCCGGGGCCAATGGGGCGGGGTCATCATCTTGGGTGATGCTCCCATCAACCTGGCCATTGGAGAAGGGCAAGTAGAGGGCATCCCATCCGAAAATGACCGTTCTTCCTATGGTGGAAACAACGCCGAGGACAACAGCGGTGTCCTGCGCTACATCAGCATTCGTCATGGAGGCACACAGTTGGGTGCTGCGAATGAGATCAATGGGCTGACCTTAGCAGGTGTAGGTTCTGGAACGACCATAGACCACATTGAAGTTTTGGCCAACGATGACGATGGAATCGAGTTCTTCGGAGGGACCGTGCTGGTGAATTATGCTGCCGTGGCCTTTGTGGGCGATGACAGCTTTGATTGGGATCAAGGGTTTTCTGGTGGTGGACACCATTGGTTCGCCATCAATGAACCTGGTGTGGGTGACCGCGGAGGTGAATTGGACGGAGACGACAGTCCGGATGTAACACCAGATGGAATGCCCATGTCAATCCCAACAGTGACCAACGTTACCTTGATGGGCCAAGGATCTTCCGCCAACAAGCAAGGCTTGTTGTTTCGTGCCGGCACAGGTGGACACTTGACTGAAGCTTTGATTGTAGGATTTGGAGAAGGAATCGAAATCGAAGATTTACAAGCACCATTTGATGCCTTCGATCAATGGGTTGATGGATTGCTGACTTTGGAAAACATTGGCATGCAAGACGTTCCATCCATCATAGACTACGATGGCGTTATGGACCCCAATGGTGACAGTGGCTTGGATGGATACGCAGAACTCAACAACATTGGAACCCTGGACACAGGGATTGACAACACGTGGAGCACCAACGCGTCTGGAACTGAATTCGAAGACACCTTCAATCCTGTTCCGAATGCCAATGCCATCGTCTTTAGCCAGTATGGCTACATGGGGGCTTTCGATCCTTACGATGCCGAAAACGGAAACTGGTTAGCTGGATGGAGCTATTTGGACGAATCTGGAGCGATGCAGCCTGAGTTCTTAGAGCCATTGGTTTGCGACTGTCCACCGATTGGAGCCCGAGAGGAAATCACGATCTCTGATGATGGCGCTGGTACAGGCACAACAACTTGGACCTGCGACAAGACCTATTTGCTCGATGGCTTCGTTTTCGTCTCTGAAGGTCAAACCCTGACCATCGAGGCCGGAACTGTGATCAAGGGCATGGAAGGATCAGGAGCGGATGCGGCAGCGCTCGTCGTTTCCCGCGGAGCACAAATCATGGCAGATGGAACCGATGTTTGTCCCATCATTTTCACATTCGAGGCAGACCCAATGGACGGAAGCGTTAGCTTCGAAACGAGCGGACAATGGGGAGGCGTGATCCTTTGCGGAAATGCCCCCAACAACCTTGCTACTGGTGAAGGTCAGGTAGAAGGTTTACCTTCAGATAATGCCCAAAGCGCTTACGGTGGAGACAATGCCGAAGACAGCAGCGGCCTCTTGCGCTATGTAAGCATCCGCCACGGTGGAACCCAACTCGCTGCAGCCAATGAAATCAATGGATTGACACTTGCCTCTGTAGGAAACGGAACGGTAATCGATCACATTGAGGTGGTGTCCAACGAAGACGACGGAATTGAGCTGTTTGGTGGAACGGTAAACTTGTCTCACATCGCGGTGCTTTTTGCAGGTGACGATTCGTTCGATTATGACCAAGGATGGTCCGGTAATGGCCAGTTTCTATTTGCGGTACAACATCCCGAAATCGGTGATCGTGCAGGAGAATTTGACGGCGATGACAGCCCCAATGTGACCACTGATGGCCTCCCCTATTCAGACCCCACATTGTACAACATGACGGTAATCGGACGTGGTGCAAATGCAGGAACAATTGGCACCCTCTTCCGCGCGGGCTCTGCTGGTGATCTGCACAACTCGCTCATCACAGATTTTAACCGAGGAATTGAACTCGAAGATGTGCAGTCACCATTGGATGCCTATGACCACTTCTTAAACGGTGACCTGCAATTCAGCCACATCGGATTCATCTCAGTCAACGAATTCTTCCATTACGATGGTGCTGACGTTGCTGGCCAAGAGACTTTAGATGCCTATGCTACATCCAACGCTTTGAATTCTGTCAATGCCGGAATTGATCATGAATATGGTTTTGACGGTTCAGGCACATTCGTAGTCAACACCCTCATGGTCAACCCTATAATGGACGTTGCAGTGGGTTCAACAGGCTTGCCAACGGATCCATGGTTTGTCGATGCAGATTACCAAGGTGCATTTGAGCCGGGTGGTGACAATTGGTTGGATCAACCTTGGAGCTACGCAAATCAAGTTGGCCTTTTTGCACCAGCAGGAACTTGGATGGGATGCACGAATGAAGTTGCGTGCAACTACAATGAACTGGCTACGGATGACGATGGCTCTTGCTTTGTTCTGGCGGATGGCATGCTCAATGGCAATTTAGAAGTGCAACCAGGAGCCGTTGAAGGCTACGCATATGGTCCCGTGTTGGGCACCTTGAGCTGGACTTTCGAAGGTGGTGTGAGCAACTCCGACACGAACGATGCATTCGACGTAACTTGGAATGACCCCTTTGACGGGGGGTCCATTACGTTGACCGAAACGGACACCACAGGATGCACCAACACAACGACTTGGAACATCCTTAACATTGGAATCAGTGAATTCCAGAATTCATTGGCCATCGCCTACCCCAATCCAGCAATTGACTGGATTGCTGTGGAACAAGACCAAGCCGGTTTCACCCACTGTGAACTGAGGGACGCGAGGGGTCGGTTGGTTGCTGTTCAACCCCTTCTTCTTGGGACGACCATCATCGCTGTGAGTGAACTCCAAGCTGGCATGTACTTCCTTACTCTCCGAAATTTGGAAGGCGATCAATTCATGACAAAACAGGTAAGCATTCTCTGAGAATCCCCACCATGGAAGCATTTTAAAGGGCACCTTTGGGTGCCCTTTTTCTTTACCAATAAGATACAATTTGGATATATCCGATGAGTCTTTTGGAAATTTTACGGTGCAATTCACGACACAGATTCATGAAATTCAAGTAGCGGGATGTTGGTTTTGAGTTCACATCATCAGCAATCAAAAAATGGAATTTTGGCGATGAACAAAACTTATTCTAAAACCAAACTCATGAAACATCCGCTCACCTTATTTTCCTCATTGCTCATTGCAGGAATGCAGGTCATATCGGCACAATGCGACTGCCCCGATTTGGCTGATCGCACCGAGATCATAGTCTCCGACGCTGGAC
>DAISXU010000157.1:0-916 GCA_036825655.1 Flavobacteriales bacterium
GTGTGCATGATTTCAACCTCACGTGGGTTGATGACTGACAAGGAAGCCCGTCAAATGAACATCGGTGGCGAACTCGTTTGCACCGTTTACTGATCACCAATAACGATACTAAGACATGTCTCGAATTGGAAAATCCCCGATTACCGTCCCAAGCGGCGTCACTGTGACCATTGATGGTCAGTCTGTGACTGTCAAAGGGCCGAAGGGCGAGCTTCAGCAAGAAATCGATCCTGTGATCGAGATCAAGCAAGAAGATAACGTACTGACGTTCACGCGTCCGTCTGACCATAAAGATCACCGTTCAAAGCACGGCCTATTCCGCGCTTTGGTGAACAACATGATTGTAGGTGTGACAGAAGGATACACCATTGAGCTTGAGCTCGTTGGTGTAGGTTTCCGTGCATCTTCGGCAGGTCAGGAGTTGACCTTGGCGTTGGGCTACAGCCACCCGATCATTCTGCAACTTCCTTCTGAGATTCAGTTGGAAGCGGACACGAAAAAGGGAGCGAATCCTTTTGTCAAGTTGAGTTCCCACGACAAACAGTTGATTGGAACTGTCGCTTCAAAGATTCGTTCGTTGCGCAAACCAGAGCCCTACAAAGGCAAAGGTGTTCGTTACAAGAATGAGCAAATTCGTCGCAAGGCAGGTAAGACCGCTGCTAAATAATCGATTATCATGGGCACGAAGAAAACATTTGCGCGACAGCGCATCAAGCGCCGCGTTCGCGGTAAGATCGCAGGAACCAGCGAGCGTCCACGTTTGTCGGTATTCCGCAGCAACAAGCAGATCTACGCTCAAATCATTGATGACAGCACAGGTCGTACCCTGGTGGCTGCCGGCTCATTGGGAGCAGACGTTGCGCAGGGACTTGCAAAAATCAGCCAAGCTGAGGTGGTCGGTAAGGCCATCGCGGAG
>DAISXU010000157.1:926-5034 GCA_036825655.1 Flavobacteriales bacterium
GCTACATCTACCATGGCCGTGTGAAAAAATTTGCAGAAGCTGCTCGTGAGGGCGGATTGAAATTCTAAGTGAAGATGGAACAACGTCAACAACGAAAAGGACGCGGCGATCAGCAACAGCAATCGCGCACAGGTGATCCAGATTTGAAGGAGCGCTTGGTTGGAATCAACCGGGTTGCAAAAACCACTAAAGGTGGTCGTACGTTCAGCTTCAGCGCCATCATGGTGGTCGGAGATGAGAAGGGCAAAGTGGGTCATGGTTTGGGAAAAAGCCGTGAAGTGGCCACATCAGAAAGGCATCGATGATGCGAAGAAGAATATGATTTCTGTGCCACTTGTGAAGGGTACCATCCCACACGAGCAGCAGATGCGCTACGCAGGTGCTCACGTCATGATTCGTCCAGCATCTCCTGGTACAGGAGTCATCGCTGGAGGTGCGATGCGTGCCGTACTTGAGAGCGCTGGGATCAAGGATGTTTTGGCCAAATCTTTGGGTTCTTCGAATCCTCACAATGTGGTCAAGGCCACCTTCAATGCATTGAAGGCCCTTCGCAGTGCGGAAGAAGTAGCTCAGTTGCGGGGCATCTCCGTTTCGAAAGTATTTAACGGATAAGCTCAGCATCATGGGAAAAATTGTCATCACCCAAGTCCGCAGCGCCATCAACCGAACGGCTCGTCAAAAGGCGACCATTCAAGCGCTCGGAATCAAGAAGCTCCACAACCCAGTTGAGCACGAAGCAACCCCCCAGATTTTGGGAATGGTGCGCAAAGTGAGCCACCTGGTTAAAGTGGAAGAAAAGTAATATCGTAACCAGCATAGACCATGAATCTCAGTAACCTACAGTACGCTCAAGGTTCTCGGAAGCAGCGCAAGCGAGTTGGACGCGGTGAAGGCTCCGGACACGGAGGGACTTCTACTCGCGGACACAAAGGCGCCAAGTCGCGTTCCGGGTACAAGAGCAAAATCGGTTTCGAAGGTGGCCAAATGCCACTTCAGCGCCGAGTTCCTAAGTTTGGTTTCCGCAACCCTAATCGGGTCGAGTACAAAGGAATCAACCTGGACACCTTGCAAGAGTTGATCACGCGCAAATCGTTGACTGAAGTGACCTTGGCGTCCTTGCAGGAGAACGGTTTGGCAGGAAAGCGTGATTTGGTAAAAATCCTCGGTCGTGGCGAATTGACGTCAGGAGTGAAGATTGAAGCCCACAAATTCTCAGCCACAGCCCAATCAGCAATTGAAGGGGCTGGTGGTCAGGCCGTATCGCTGTAAATTCCGCGCCATGAAGAACTTTTTCGAAAAAATTCAGAACATCTGGCGTCACGAGCAATTGCGGAAGAAAATCGGGATCACCCTCGGGTTGATTTTGGTTTATCGTCTGGGTTCGTTCATCGTCTTACCCGGTGTGAACTCTGACGTCCTTGCGGAGAGCTTGACCTCTTCGGGAGGTGAAGAAGGGCTGGGAGCTTTGCTTTCGCTCTTTACAGGAGGTGCATTCAGCCGTGCTTCCATTTTCGCTCTTGGAATCATGCCGTACATCTCGGCTTCCATCATCATTCAGTTGCTCGGAATTGCCGTTCCGGCTGTTCAAAAGATGCAGTCTGATGGTGAAAGTGGAAGGAACAAGTTGAATCAATGGACGCGTTTCCTGACCATTGCCATTACGCTGGTGCAGGCACCTGGTTATTTGGCCACGTCTGTGCTTTCAGTGCGGGGTGCAGTAGCAGACCCATCTGCTTTTTGGTGGTTCAGTGCCGTGTTGATTTTGGTCGCCTCAACCCTCGTCATCATGTGGTTGGGTGAGCGCATAACAGAGCGTGGTGTAGGCAATGGAATTTCCTTGCTCATCATGATTGGTATCATCGCGACCTTCCCTCAGTCCATCATCCAGGAATTGAATCACCCAGACACTTCGTTGTTCTTCTTTCTAGTTGAGCTAGCGGCATTGTTGGTGGTCATTGGAGCGTCTGTTGCGTTGGTGCAAGGATTGCGTAAGGTTCCTGTGCAAATGGCGAAGGCTCAGGCCAATACCGGGTCTCACTTGCCACAAGGTGAGGGAGCCCGTGAGTTCATTCCGATGAAGGTGAACTCCTCGGGTGTGATGCCAATCATTTTTGCTCAGGCCATCATGTTCGTTCCATTGTACATGAGCCAAAGCGAATTGTTCGAAGGCAGCGCTGTCATGGCGAGTTTGTCCGATTTCAACGGTTGGGGGTACAACATTTTGTTCTTCCTCATGATCGTTGTTTTCACTTACTTCTATACAGCAATCACGGTAAATCCAGGCCAGATGGCGGATGATTTGAAGCGTCAAAATGCTTTCATTCCCGGCATTAAGCCAGGGAGCCCTACGAAGCAATACCTGGAAAATGTATTGAGCAACATCACGTTGCCCGGTGCGGTGTTCTTGGGTTTCTTGGCCATTCTTCCAGCCATCGTGTTTGGTTTGGGCTTGACCAAGGCTCAAGGATTTGCGATTTATTTTGGAGGAACATCCTTGCTCATCATGGTTGGGGTAATCCTTGACACCTTGCAGCAAATCGAGGTTCACTTGTTAGAGCGTAAATACCAAGGCTTTTTGAAGTCTGGAAAATTGCGTGGCCGCACCAATTCTCCTGTAGGAGGGGTCGGCGGATTTTAAGGGAATGGGGTTCGGTCGACGCATTCGCATCAAAACGGCTGAGGAGGTCGAACTCATTCGCGAAAGTTCTTTGCTTGTTGGTAGTACGTTGGCGGCGGTAGCCGAGCACATTCGACCTGGGGTTACCACCTTGGAGTTGGATGCGGTTGCCGAAGCCTTCATTCGTGATCACGGAGCCGAGCCGGGATTCAAAGGTTACGGGGGATTCCCCAATACCTTGTGCACGTCCGTTAATGAAGCGGTTGTGCATGGAATCCCAAACAATCGTCCTCTACAGGAGGGAGATGTGGTGTCTGTGGATTGCGGTGTTCTTAAGAATGAATTTTACGGTGATAGCGCTTACACGTTTGCCATCGGTGAAATTGACCCTGCCATCCAGCGCTTATTGGATGTCACCAAGCAGTGCTTAGCATTGGCCATTGAACAGGCCGTAGTGGGCAAGCGCATTGGGGACATAGGATGGGCATGCCAGCATCACGCTGAGCAACATGGTTATGGGGTTGTTCGTGAATTGGTTGGTCATGGTTTGGGAAAGGAGCTTCATGAAGCCCCAGAAGTACCTAATTTTGGCCGCCGTGGAAACGGACCTCGGTTAATGGAGGGCATGGTTTTGGCCATCGAACCCATGATCAACTTAGGACGTCGCGAAGTGCGTCAAGACGAAGACGGTTGGACCATCATCACGGCCGATCGTTCAATCAGCGCGCATTTCGAGCACGATGTAGTCGTACGAGCCGACAAAGCGGAAGTCCTTTCCAGTTTTGAAGAGATAGAATCAGTGTTAAATAAACGATCAGTCAATAGTTAAGCCATATGGCGAAACAAGCGTCAATTACCCAGGACGGGACCATTCTCGAAGCGTTGTCCAACGCCATGTTCCGCGTGGAGCTGGAGAACGGCCACATCATCACGGCTCACATCTCAGGGAAAATGAGGATGTACTACATCAAGATTTTGCCAGGGGACCGTGTGAAAGTGGAAATGTCGCCCTATGATTTGACCAAGGGACGGATCAGCTTTAGATACAAGAAATAACAGCACCATGAAAATTCGTGCATCGCTCAAGAAGCGCACAGACGATTGTAAAATCGTTCGCCGCAAAGGACGTCTCTACGTCATTAACAAGAAGAACCCTAAAATGAAGCAACGTCAGGGCTAACCCCTTGATGTCGTGTTAAACCCATCACTCATGGCACGTATTGCAGGTATTGACATCCCAAGCAACAAGCGCGGGGTCATCGCATTAACTTACATCTTCGGGATTGGCCGCAGCAGAGCTGCCCAGCTCCTCGAGGAGGTTAAGGTATCCGCGGACAAGAAGGTCCAGGATTGGACGGATGACGAAATTAGCGCCATCCGTAACGCCATTGCCACCGGTTTCAAGGTGGAAGGCGAATTGCGTTCTGAAGTTCAATCTCACATCAAGCGATTGATGGACATTGGATGTTACCGTGGCATTCGCCACAGGAA